>QKJM01000061.1 GCA_003249315.1 Archangium sp. | reverse complement strand
GCCAGTCCGCACAGCATGTTGGGGTGTGTGTAGTGCTCGACGGCCAGGGGCCCGAGGCCCGCCGCCAACCCCGCCAGCACCGCCGCTCGCCGACTCGCTCCCGAGTACCTCGCCAGCCTCCACGTCCCCAGCGCCAGCCACACCAGGTGCGCCAGCAGGTACGGACCCAGCATTCGCTCGGGGGGAGCCAGCAGGAAGAGGAGGCTCGGCGGGTACAGCACCTGCGTCTGCAGCTCGGCCAGAAAGGGGTGGCCGGCCAGCAGCAGCGGATTCCACAGCGGCAGTTCCCCTTGAAGGAGCTGCTCGCGAAGGAAGGCCGCGTTGGGAAGGAAGAGGAAGAGGATGTCCGGCGAGACGGGCTGGCGGAACAACATCACCCCGTGGCTGAGCAGCACGGGCAGCGCGACGGCGACACCTCCGAGCAGCAGGGCTCGACCACGGGGCGAGAGGGACATGGCTTACGAGCGGTCGAACAGCCCGTCGAGCGCGGCCGCGCTCTCGGTGCAGGTGGGCTTGGAGACACACTCGCGCGACGGCCAATATCCAACAGACATGGGGACGGATGATGTCACGGCCGTCACGACTTGCCACCCACCGGGTATCGCACCGGCGTGTGTCGTCCTCGTCAACAGGGGCCGGGACCCGGAGGGGGAGCCGTCCGCCGGTGGACGGCTGTGAGGGAAAGCCGCACGGAGGAGCAGGCGCTCGCTCGCACTCCCGGTAGAGTCTCATCCCTATGGCGCACGCGACTGACGACAAGAACTTCCGGCTTCCCCTGTCCATTCGTCCGCGGCGGTACGCGGCGACGCTCACGCTCGACCTGGAGGCGAAGACCTTCACGGGGCGGCAGAGCATCGAGCTGAAGGTGGAGAAGCCCTCGGATGAAATCATCCTCCACGCCATCGCGCTGAAGCTGGGCGAGGTGACGTTCCGCGCGGGGGAGCGGAGCTGGAAGCCGACCGAGGTGCGAGAGGTGCCGGTAAGCGAGACGGTGGTGCTGCGCTTCGGCGAGCCGCTGCCAGCGGGAGAAGGAGCCCTGGAGGTGGCCTGGACGGGTCGCTTCTCCGAGGGACTGCGAGGGCTGTACCTGGCGGGGAAGGTGGCGGCGACGCAGTTCGAGGCGGCGGACGCTCGGCGGCTGTTCCCATGCTTCGACGAGCCGGCCTTCAAGGCGCACTGGGCGCTGACGGTGCGGGTGCCTCCGGGGGTGACGACGCTGGCGAACGGGGCGATGGTGAAGGACGAGGCGGACGGGGAGCTGCGGAAGCTGACGTTCGCGGAGACGGAGCTTCTCAGCAGCTACCTGGTGGCGCTGGTATGCGGGCCGCTGGTGGGGACGGAGGAGGAGAAGGTGGAGGGGATTCCGGTGCGCACGTGGGCGCTGCCGGAGAAGCAGCACCTGACGCGCTTCGGGCAGGAGGTGGCGCTGGCGGTGCTGCCGCGGCTCCAGGCGTACTTCGGGCTGCCGTACGCCTTCGGGAAGGTGGACCAGGTGGGCATCCCCGACTTCGAGGCGGGGGCGATGGAGAACGCGGGCCTCATCACCTACCGGGAGATCGCGCTGCTGATGGATCCGGCGAGCGCGCCGCTCAACGTGCAGAAGCGGGTAGCGGAGGTGGTGACGCACGAGCTGGCGCACCAGTGGTTCGGCAACTGGGTGACGATGGTGTGGTGGGACGACCTGTGGCTGAACGAGGCGTTCGCCACGTGGATGGCCTACAAGATTGTCAACGAGTGGCGACCGGACTGGAGGGTGTGGCTGGACTTCGATGCGGGGAAGGCGGCGGCGCTGCACCTGGACGCCCTGCGCTCCACGCACCCCATCCACGGCGAGGTACACAACGCGAGCGAGGCGGGGGAGAGCTTCGACGCCATCACCTACGAGAAGGGCGGCGCGGTGCTGAGGATGATTGAGGGCTTCCTCGGGGAGGAGGCCTTCCGCGAGGGCATGCGCCAGTACATGAGGACGCACGCGCGGGCGAACGCGGTAGCGGACGACTTGTGGAGGGCGCTGGCGCGGGCCTCGTCGCAGCCGGTGCTGGAGCTGGCGAAGGCATGGATCGGCCAGAGTGGCTACCCGCTGGTGACGGTGAAGATGGAGGGGAGGAAGGTGAGGCTGAAGCAGCGGCGCTACTACTCGGAGCCGGGGATGAGGAGCGCCGAGCGCTGGCCGGTGCCGGTGGTGCTGCGGTACGTGGAGTCGGATTCGGGGGCGATGGAGGAGCTGCGGGTGCTGCTGCGGGAGGAGGAGGCGGAGGTGACGCTGGAGGGCCAGGGCGAGGTGGAGTGGCTGTGCGCGAACGCGGGAGCCACGGGCTTCTATCGGGTGGCCTACGAGGGGGTGGCGCTGGAGCGGCTGTCGAACCACCTGCGGGAGCTGGCACCAGCGGAGCGGATTTCCCTACTGGCTGACCAGTGGGCGCTAGTGAGGAGCGGTGAGGAGTCGATGAAGTCCTTCCTGGAGCTCGCGGCCCGCTTCGACAAGGAGGAGGACGACGCGGTGCTGGACGAGCTGGTGGGGCGGCTGTCGTACGTGGAGAGCCGGCTGGTGGAGGGAGAGGAGCAGGAGCGCTTCCGGCGCTGGGTGGAGAGGCTGCTGGGAGGAGGGCTGGCGCAGCTCGGGTGGGACGCGAAGCCGGGAGAGTCGGACCGGGTGAAGCTGAGGAGGGCGGCGCTGGTGAAGGCGGTCGGCGGCGTGGCCCGCAGCCCGGCGGCGCTGGCGGAGGCGAAGCCGCGCGTGGAGAAGGTGCTGGCGGGGGACAAGGGGGCGATGGAGCCGAACCTGCTGGACATGGCGGTGGTGATGGTGGCGAGGACGGGGGACCGGAAGCTCTTCGACACGCTGGTGGAGAAGATGCAGACGGAGCCGGATCCGGCGGCGCAGCGGCGCTACCTGACGGCGGTGACGGCCTTCGAGGAGCCTTCGCTGGCGGAGCAGGCGCAGGGGCTGCTCTTCACGGACAAGGTGAAGACACAGGACGTGGCGAGCTACGGAATGGGGCTGCTGAGCAACCGGACGGGGCGGGACAAGTGGTGGGGGGAGTTGCAGGGGCGATGGAGGGACGTGGTGGCGAGAACGGGAGGAGCGTCGATGCTGCTGCGGCGGGTGGTGGAGTCGCTGGGGCTGCTGCGGGAGCGCAAGCATCTCGAGGAAGCGAAGGCGCTGCTGTCCGCGCAGCCCGTGGAGGCGGCGCGACAGGCGATGGAGCAGACACTGGAGCGGCTGTCGCAGGACGTGGCGTTGCGGGAACGGGCCATGTCCGAGGTGAGCGCCTGGATGAAGACGAAGGCGTAGAGGCCCCTCACCATGTCTCTCCTCCATTCCAGGCGGCGCGGCCTCCTGCTCGGCGCGCTCGCGGGCCTCGGCGCGCTGCTCGCGGCGGCCGTCGCCTGGCTGGGACGCACACCTTCCCCCGAGCCCGCCACGAGTTGCAGGGCTCGCCAGGTGGACCCCAAGCGTCTCGAGGCGCACGTGCGCACCCTGAGCGAGACATTCCACCCTCGCGATCACCTGCACCCGGAGAACCTCGAGCGCACCGCGAGCTTCCTCACCGAAGCGCTCGAGCGGGCCGGCGGGCGCATCCACTCGGAGCCCTACTCGACGGACGGCGCGAGCTACCGCAACGTCATCGCCTCCTTCGGTCCGGACTCCGAGGAACGGCTCATCATCGGAGCGCACTACGACGCCGCCCACGGTGCTCCGGGCGCGGATGACAACGCCAGCGGCGTGGCCGCCCTGCTCGAGCTCGCCGAGGTTCTCGGCCAGCGCCCGCCGAGCATGAGGGTGGACCTCGTCGGCTTCACCCTGGAGGAGCCGCCCCACTTCCGCATGCCCACCCAGGGCAGCCAGGTGCATGCACATGCCCTGCGCGCGGAGGGAGTGAAGGTGCGGGCGATGATTTCGGTGGAGAGCATCGGCTACTTCTCCGACGCACCTGACAGCCAGGAGTACCCGCTGGCCGCACTGAAGCTGCGCTACCCGTCCACCGGCAACTTCATCGGCGTCGTGGGCCGCATGGAGGAGGGAGAGCTGGTCCGCACCGTGCATCAGGCCCTGCGCGCCGCGAGCCCCCTGCCCGTCGAGTCGCTCACCGCTCCCCGTGGCCTCGAGGGCGTCGACTTCTCCGACCACGCGAGCTTCTGGAATGAGGGCTACCCGGCGGTGATGGTCACCGACACCGCCCTCTTCCGAAATCCGAACTACCACACGCCCGGAGACACCTGGGACACGCTCGACTACGCGCGCATGGCCCAGGTGGTGGAGGGACTCCAGTGCGTCCTCGATGCGCTCACCACCCCACCGCTCACGTCAGCGGCGCAACCCTGAGGAGGAGCTGCCGGGCCGCGTACACGGGAGTCCACTGACCGACGCAACACAGGGACCGCGGGACAGCGGTCCCTGCTCCGGACGCCCCCTACCATTCGCGCCCGACCCGGATGCATGCGGGTCCTACACACGGGAGAATCTCATGAGGCTTCGCCTCTTCGGTGCTCTGGTACCCATCGGCCTCGGGTTGCTCACGCTCGCGGGCTGCGGCAACGAGAGCCAAGGCTCCGCCACGGGGTCTCAAAACGACATCGATCCCGAGCGAGTGGAGCGAGGCCTCACCATCTCCCCGGTTCCCCTCAACCTGGAGGGGAAGGACCGGAATCTGGTGGGGCTGGGCAGCTATATCGTCAATGCGGTGGGCGCCTGCAATGACTGCCACACCAACCCGCCCTTCGCGGCGGGCGGCAACCCGTTCGCGGGCGAGCCGGAGCAGATCAACACGGACCACTTCCTGGCGGGAGGCACGACCTTCCCCCAGGCCGTCTCCTCCAACCTCACTCCGGATGAGTCGGGCCTTCCAGGCGGCCTCACCTACGAGGAGTACGCGACGCTGATGCGCACCGGGAAGGAAGAAGACGGGGAAATCCTGCCCGTGATGCCCTGGCCCATCTACAAGGGCATGACCGAGACGGACCTGCGCGCCACCTACGAATACCTCCGCTCCATCCCCTCGGCGCAGCCCGGAACCACGCCCTGAGCAGGAGTCGGAGGCGCGGCCACCTCGCCCCAGTGTGTCCCACCGCTCACTCTCCGAGGCTGAATGGCGGGAAACGAGCCCGGCAGGCAGGCCATGGGGAGGGAATCTGTGACAGGATGCCACCGCTCCGGTGTTGTTACGAAGTCTCTGGCACCTTCCGGCGTTTCCTCCTTCCCTGGCGGTCCCTTTGTCCTTCATCCAGCGCGTCCTCGAACCTCCCACCTACGGATGGGAACGAGACGGAGCCCTCTACGTCCCCTCGCTGCGCGAGCAACTAGGCAACTTCCTCGGGCGGATGAACCTCGTCCGGGACCGCAGGAACTGGGTGGCCGTCAGCAGTTGGTTCTGGAGCCTCGCGTTCGCGCCGTTCCTGCTGGTGTTCCTCACCCGCTACTTCAGCCTGCCACTGCTTCTGCTGGGCCTCGCCTACGCGATGGTGGGCGTCGGCACCCACGGCACCATCTGGTTCCACCGGTAC
>QKJM01001049.1 GCA_003249315.1 Archangium sp. | reverse complement strand
GGTCAACAGTTCCTCCAGCTTCTCGGGGGTGAGCGTGAGCTTCGCCTCCTCGGCCACGGCCTTCAGCGCGAGCCCGATGCGCAGGCGCCGCTCGGTCTCCTCGCGGGTGGATGGATCCGTCAGCCACGCCTGAAGCGCCTCCTGCTGCTCCTCCACGTCGAAGTCGCGCTCCACCATGGCGCGCCCTTCCACGTCCGCCCACCGCCGGCGGATCTCCTCATCCACCAGCGAGCGAGGAACCTCGGGAGCGGCGCGGCGGGCCACCTCCTCCAGCACCATGTCGCGCCCCTGCACCCAGAGCTGATCCGCGAGCTCGTCCTCCAGCTCCTCGCGGATGTTCTGCATCACCTCGTCGAGCGAACTCCCCATCCCCAGCTTCTTCAGCAGCTCGGGACTCGAGTCGTCGGGCGGTGTCACCTCGCGCGCCGCGCGGATGTCGACGATGAAGCGCACCGGCTGGCCACGAAGCGACTCGACCGGGTAGTCCTCCGGGAGCTCGAGCTGGAGCTGCACGCTCCCGCCGACGGTGCCCTCGGCCACGCCTTCGGCGAAGCCCGGCAACGCCTCGATCGGCGCCAGCTCCATCCACACCCCGAAGCGGGCCGAGAACGGGATGATCTTCCCGTTCGCATAGCCCACCGTGTCGAGCTGGACGTCATCACCCAACGCCACGGGCTCGCCGAGGCCGCGCTCGCGCACCGAGGCCACCGCCCGCTTCTTCTCGTGGAAGCGGACGATCAGATCCTCCTGCGTGAGATCCTCCGGACGAGGAACGCGAACCTCCAGCCCCTCGAGCGAAGGGGCGCGGACCGGCGGAAGCTCCACCGGCCCCGCGTTCATCACACTCGCCACCGGGCTGATCTTCAGTAACCGCTCGACTCCCTGTCCACCTTGGCTGCTCTTGCTGCTCACGGGCGCTCCAGGAACGTAGACGAACACGCGGTCGTGCCAGTGGGGAACGAACCGTCTCGACATGGAGCGCACTCTAATCCGGCGCCCCATGGGTCTCGCAACCCTCGGGGCGCGGAGTCCTAGAAGAAGGCGCCGACGATGCTGGACACCGTCGAGACGGCCGCCCCCACCTGGCTGACGATGGGGATGTTGGTGGCCGCGGCGACGGAGCCCACCGCGGTGATGACCGACGTCACCTTCTTGCCGGTGCTGGCGTTGCGATCCATCAGCGTGGCCCCCGCCTGCGCGACGTCGATGGCCGCGATGGCCACGTTGACGCCCGGGGCGAAGCGACCCGCCGCCTTGGCCATGGGGCCCGCCGCGGCCCGAGCCCCCGCCTTGAGGGCCGCCTCGGCGCTCTCCTTGCCCGCGGTGCGCAGCACGGCCCGGGCCGCTGCCCGAGAGCCACTACCGGCCACGCCCTTGGCCACGGTGCCGCCCACCTTCTTCGCCGCGGCCTCCGCGGCCTCGGTGACGGCGTGCTTGGCGATCTTCGAGGTCGCTCCCTCGAAGACCTGCTTGAGCGCGCTGTTCGCCGCGGCCTTCGCCACGTCGTCGCTCACCTTGGGCGCCACCCTCTTGAAGGCATCGAAGGCGGCCTTCTCGGCCTTCAGCTTCTGCGCCACCACCGAGCCGTGGAGCAGTCCGCCGGCCACCTTGCTGCCCTGGATGCCGCCCGAGGCCACCTGGGTGACCGACTTCGCCGCGTCCAGTCCCGAGCGCACCGCCTGGGTGATGTCGTCACGGCTGCCCGAGCGCACCGCGTTGCGGATGTCGCGCGCCGCCGTGGCCACCGAGCTGGCCGCCGTCGCGACGCCCACGAAGCGCGTGGCTCCCTTCAGTTGCGTCGTCACCTTCTTCAGCGCACCGAACTCCCCCGCCTTGAAGGTGGGGTTGCGCACGAAGTCCAGGCCCTTCTTCCCGAGGATTCCCTCCACGGGCAGCTTCTTGGCGGCGCGGCCGATCTGCTCGACGGCATCCTTCCCGAAGGCGAACGCCCGGGCCGACTGCGTCGCCGCCGTCGTGACCCCCTTGATGGTCTTCTTGTTCTCCTTGACCGTCGTCTTCACCTTGTTGACGGTCTGCTTCACCTGGCGGGTTGCGCGACGGACGGTCTTGCGGATGGAGGAGGTCACGGGACGCCTCATTCGTTCAAAAAGGTTTCGTACGGACATTATCGGCAGGCCTTCACTGCGGTTGCGTGCGGGCCGTCCGATTTCTTGATGCCGCCTTCACCTGATCTGATCGAAGACACGTCCGGGGGACGCCCCCCTGTCGCCCTCTTCCTTCAGAACTGGCAGGCCACCCCCACACCGGCCTGCAACCCTGGGAAGCCGTTCCCGGTGCCGTAGGCCACCTGGGCCTTCAGGCCAATGCCACTCTCGAAGGTGTGACGAAGTCCCACCACTCCCCGCACATCCAGATAGTGCCCCACCTCGGCGGTGCGAGTGGCATACGGCTCGGAGATCTCCACCTGGAGGCGATTCACCCCATAGAAGACGCCTCCCCCGAGGTAGGGGGTGAAGCCTCTCTTGCCCAACACGTCGAGGGTGAGGTGATAGCCACCGACCAGGATGTCCCTCTGGAGCCTGGCGGGATTGCCCATGGCACTCGCCCTCCCCTCGCTGGACGAGACGAGGACGCTGAGCTGGTGATTGAAGTACTCGCCGAACTCGTACCCCACCTCCAGCGACGGCCCGCGGAAGCCCTCGAAGGGCACGCGTTGACCATCGAGCGTCGTGGTGGGCGTGAGCACCGCGCCCACCAGCGTGTACTGACCCCAGGGGACTCCCTGCGCGGAGGTGCTCCCCAGCACCATCCCCAGCAGGCCCAGGGCCTCGAGCAAGCGCAACACCGACCAGGACTCACGCATGACAGCCTCCCTCAGCGCTTGTGGAACCGCACTCCCGGATGCTCCGACGAAGGGCCTTTCAACAACGCGCTCGGCTGTCCCCGCAGGTACTGCGCGAAGAAGGCCCGGATGTAGTCCCGGGAACTCCGCGTCGCGCGCACCGGATCGAGCGGCCCCAGGAACGGACCCCGCCGAGCCGCGTCCTCTCCATAGAAGTGCTCCAGCAGCAGGCCGGCATCCGTGAAGCTGAAGTGCCCGGCTCCCTCGAGCGCGAGCCAGTAGCCGGGCCCGCTCATCCTCGCGAAGGTGTGCGCCAGCGCGGGAGAGCCCTCGAACAGATAGGTGCCGCCGAGGATCATCAGCGGATCCCCGAGGTGCAGCTCGGACTCACCATGGAGACCTCCATCCAGGTTGATCCCCGCCCGGAAGCGCGGATCGCTCCCGAGGGCCCGGAGGGTGGCGGTCCCCCCCATGGAGTGGCCGAACACCCCCGGCCGAGACAGATCCAGCCGTCCGGCGAACGTCCGCGCGGGCCCACCGTCCTCGTTCCACTCCGCGAGCACATCGAGCACGAAGGACGCGTCGTCCGCCATCACCCCCGCGTAGGTGTCCATGAGCGCGGAGCCCACGACGCCCGCGGCCATCACCCTCCCGTGGTTGATCGGCGTCCGCTCCAGGCCCTCTCCGACCCGGAGATCCTCGTCCAGGAAGAAGGTCCGCCCGTCCGGGAACTCGGTCACCCCGGCGATGAAGGTGGGATCGATCCCCACCACGACGTAGCCGTGGCTGGCCAGGTCCTCCAGCAGGGACGCGTAGAACTCCACATTGGCGCCGAGACCGGGCAGGAAGATCACCACCGGCCAGGGCTCCCGCGTCGAGGAGAGCGGCGACGTGGCGGTGGCGTTCGTCCGCACCAGCGACGCGAGCTCCACGGGCAGCCCCGCCACCTGGGCCATCAGGGGCGAGATGTAGCGCGAGGGACCCGCCAGGGTCTCCGGTTCGGTCGGGTACCAGACGTAGAGGGACAGCTCGCGCCGGTCGCGGGGCTCCTCCGAGAAGAGCCCCCCGCGCGAGGAATCCACCACCGAGGTGGCGAGCTTGCCCACGGGATGGGGACCGGAAGGCGCCGGGAGCGAATACTCCGTGGTTCGCCTGGGCGGGGAGTCGGGCACGAGACGTGCCTCCACCTCGGACCGCTCCGAGCAGGCCGTGATCAGCAGGGACAGGGCACCGCCCAACACCAGTTCAAGCCAGCTTCTCTTCATGTGCGCACCCCCGGGGGACGGGCGTTCGGGGCTTCGGCTTCGTGGGCTGCGAGGTTGGGTGCCGGGACTCTCCGCGCCAACCACCCCCGGAGTCAGAGGGAGCGTGCCCTGTCGCACAGGTGAAGCCCTTGGAACTCAATGAAAACGAGCGGTTGCAGGCACAACATGCACACTTCACCTCGCATCCACGAGGCGTCTGGTACACCCTCCACACGTCGCCACGAGAGTCCTCAGGATCCAGGAATGGCCAAGCGCACTACACCCAAGGAAACGGCCCCCGGCCCCCAGCCCGCCGAGCACGACGCCATGCCCGCGGGCATGGAGGTGCCGGACAGCCACCTCTTCTTCAACCGCGAGCTGTCCTGGCTCGCCTTCGACGAGCGCGTGCTGCAGCTCGCCGAGCTGCCCGAAGTGCCGCTGCTGGAGCGACTGAAGTTCATCGCCATCCACGCGCGCAACCTCGACGAATTCTTCATGATCCGCATGGCCCGCCTGCACGAGCAGGTGCGCATCGGCGTGCAACGGCTGGTGCCGGACGGCTCCACGCCGGGCGAGACACTCGACAAGCTGCACGAGCGCCTCGTCGATATGGGCCGCCGCCACAGCGACTGCTTCCAGAAGGTGCTGCGCCCGGCCCTCGCGGAGAAGGGCCTGCGCATCCTCTCGGTGAAGGAGCTGACCGCCGAGGAGCGCGCCCAGGTGGATCAACGCTTCCGCGATCAGATCCTCCCCGTGCTCACCCCGCTGGCGATCGGCCTGGGACGACACTTCCCCTATATCTCCAACCTCTCCTTGAGCCTGGCGGTGCTGCTGTACGATCCGGTGACCGAGGAGGAGATCATCGCGCGGGTGAAGGTGCCCAAGGAGCTGCTGCCGCGCTTCCTCCCGCTCCAGGACGGCACCACCTTCGTCCCACTCGAGGATGTGATCGCCCAGCACCTGTCGGAGCTGTTCCCCGGCATGGAGGTGCGCGACTGGGGCCTGTTCCGGGTGACGCGCGATGCGGACTTCACCGTGTCCCAGGACGCGGAGGATCTGCTGGTGGCGGTGCAGACGGAGCTGCGCCAGCGCCGCTTCGGGGACGTCATCCGACTGGATCTGCAGGCGGGGATGAACCCCAAGCTGCGGGAGCCCCTGGAGGAGGCGCTGGAGGTGGAGGCGCGGCAGGTCTACGAACAGGAGGGTCTGCTGGACCTGGCGGATCTGCTGTCGGTGGTCTTCATGCCGGGCTTCCCCGAGCTGAGGGATCCACCGTGGGTGCCGGTGACGCAGCCACGCCTGAACACCGAGCTGAACAACGGGCAGACAGTGATGTCCACCCTGCGCCGGGGGGATCTGCTGGTCCACCACCCGTACGAGTCCTTCGCCACCTCGGTGGAGCGCTTCGTCACCGAGGCGGTGGAGGATCCGGACGTACTGGCGATCAAACAGACGGTGTACCGGACCTCGGATCAGTCACCGCTGATTCCGGCGCTCATCCGCGCCACCGAGCAGGGCAAGCAGGCGGTGTGTACGGTGGAGCTGAAGGCGCGCTTCGACGAGCGCACCAACATCCAGTGGGCTCTGGAGCTGGAGGAGGCGGGAGTACACGTATCCTACGGCATCCCCAACATGAAGACGCACGCCAAGGCCATCCTCGTGGTGCGGCGCGAGGGCGGGCGGGTTCGCCGCTACGTCCACATCGGCACGGGCAACTACAACCCGAAGACGGCGCGCCTCTACACGGACCTGGGCCTGTTCACCACGGATCCGGAGATCGCCGAGGACGTGGCGAACGTCTTCAACTTCCTCACCGGCTTCGCCCGGCCCACGGCCTTCCGCAAGCTGCTCGTGGCGCCACTCACCATGCGCGAGGGGCTGCTGGCGGAGATCCGCCAGACGGTGCAGTCGCACTCGGTGAAGCACCCCGCGCGCATCCAGATGAAGATGAACGCGCTGGTGGATCCAGCGATGATCCGCGCGCTGTACGAGGCCTCGCAGGCGGGCGTGAAGGTGGACCTCAACGTGCGAGGCATCTGCTGCCTCCGCCCCGGGGTGCCGGAGATGTCGGAGAACATCCGGGTGGTGTCCACGCTGGGGCGCTTCCTGGAGCACTCGCGCATCTACTTCTTCGAGCGCCAGGACGGGATGCGCTGCCTGATCGGCTCGGCGGACCTGATGCCGCGCAACCTGGACAACCGGGTGGAGATCCTCGCCCCGGTGGAGGATCCAGCCCTCGTGGCCCAGGTGCGCGACGTGCTGGAGCGGTGCGTGGCGGACAACACCTTCGCGTGGGAGCTCCAGCCGGATGGCACCTGGCTGCGGCGTACCGCCAGCGGCAGGAAGCGCTGGTCCCAGGGTGAGCTGATGGAGAGAGCCACTCGCCGCAGCGAACGGAAGTGAGTTCGCCCGTCACCGGGAGCACTGTGCGGAACCGAACATTGTGTGCCTATACTCGCGGCGCCCCCGCGTCGCCCTCTCCCCCATTCGGAGGGCGACGCACGCGAAGGACCCACGATGAACGTCTTGGTCGTTGACTACCGCGCCCCGGATGCCCCGGCGCGCTTCACCGAATCCCTGCGCACCACCGGCTTCGGTGTCCTGAAGAACCACCCCATCTCCCAGGAGATGGTGGAGAGCATCTACCGAGAGTGGAAGGCCTTCTTCGACACCGAGGCCAAGCACCACTACGCCTACAGCAAGCAGACGCAGGATGGCTTCTTCTCCTCGGAGATCTCCGAGGTGGCCAAGGGCCCCACGCTGAAGGACATCAAGGAGTACTTCCAGATCTACCCGAAGGGTCGCTACCCGGCGGAGGTGAACGACACCGCGCGCCGCTACTACGCCCGGGCCAACGAGCTGGCCCGCGAGCTGCTCGGGTGGGTGGACGCCCACACCCCGGACGAGGTGAAGGCACGCTTCTCCATGCCGCTGTCGGAGATGATCACCGACAGCGACAAGACGCTGCTGCGCGTGCTGCACTACCCGCCCCTGCGCGGCGACGAGCCAGAGGGAGCCCTGCGCGCGGCGGCCCACGAGGACATCAACCTCCTCACCGTGCTGCCGGCGGCCAACGAGCCGGGACTCCAGGTGAAGGACCGCGACGGCAACTGGCTCGATGTGCCGTGCGACTTCGGCACCCTGATCATCAACACCGGGGACATGCTGCAGGAGGCCTCCGGCGGCTACTACCCGTCCACGACTCACCGCGTGGTGAACCCCTCCGGAGAGGGGCGCTTCAAGTCGCGCATCTCGCTGCCCCTCTTCCTGCACCCTCGCGACGAGGTGGTGCTCTCCGACCGATACACGGCGCTCTCCTACCTGCAGGAGCGCCTGCTCGAGCTGGGGGTGATGTAGCCGGGGCACGGGGCGGGAGGAGCGCTACCCGGTCCCTTCTCGCCCACCCGCGGCCTGGAGCTCGGAGATCATGTCCTTGGCCCGGCTGAAGTCGGGATCGAAGGCCAGGGCCTGCTCGAAGCACTCCAGCGCCCGCGCGTTCTGCCCCAGGCGCACGTGGCTCATCCCCAGGTTGAAGTGAGTCCCCGGATCCTCGGCGCTTAGCCGCAGCGAGTGCTCGAAGAAGGTCAGCGCATCCTGGGGACGGTCCATCGCGTAGAGCAACATCCCCAGGTGGAAGGGCAGATCGTCATCCTTCTCGCCGAGGGAGTAGTCCGTCTCCCAGACCTGCTGGATGGCCCAGCACACCTCCCGCTGCATCGGCTCGTCGGCGGACTCGACCAGGGCCATCAACGCGGAGAAGGCACTCATCAGCGTGCCGGAGTCCCAGCCGCTCCAGCGCAGGGTGGCCAGGAGTTCCTCCAGCGTCATCGCCTCGAAGTGCTTCGCCATCCGCGTCATGAGGGTGGCGTAGTCGTCCGGCCCCGAGCGTTCGATCGCCTCCTCGAAGCTCAGCTCCGTCTCACCATGGCCGCCCGGCGGCTTCCCCAGGAGGAAAGCCCCCACGTGCAGGCCGGCGTGGCGATGGACGGGCTGGAAGACCTGGCCGTCCCGGAAGCGGAAGTAGTGGCCGATGGCGTCATAGTTCACCATCAGTGAGAAGGCGCCCCCATCATGCGGCACCAGGCCCACTCCGGGCACGCGCTCCTGCAGCTCCTCCCCGCTCGTCTGGCCCTTGTCCCCGGAGAGCAGCAGCAGTCTGTCCCCAGCGAGCCCCTGTAGCCGGCGCAGGCAGCGCAGCGCGGAGGAGGGAAACTGGAACGTCGTGTCGTCCAACCGCTCCCGGTAGTCCTCGAGGATCCGATCCAGCTCCGGATCCCCGTAGCAAGGCTCCGTGACCGGATGGTCCTCGAAGGACACCTCCACCCGCTCCAGGAGATCTGGCGCATCCAGATCCGGATCGGCCTCCGGGGAGGAGATGGAGACGAGGCACTCATGGAGGACGCCGTCGCGCACGGTGAAGGCGTCCTGGGGGATGCTGTCGAAGAAGTAGTTGGCCACCACCGCCAGGGGATTGCCCACCGTCCCCGGCGCCAGCACGGTACCGCTGCGGCGGAGCACCAGTTGCTCGTCACAATCGGCATCGAAGCGGGCGATGTCCAGCAGGCCCTCCTCCAGAAAGGGCTGGAGCCGGGGATGGGACATCCAGAAGTCGAGGTTGCGCTCCGGCAGATCCGTCATCACGTACTGGAAGCGCACGTCCCGCAGCCGAGAGAGCGCACGCAGCCGGCGGAAGGCCTCCAGGAAGTGGAAGGCAAAGCGCCCCACCCCGGCCCCCAGCTCGATGAGGTAGAAGGGCTGGCTCGGATCCGGCGCCGCGAATCCTCCTCCTGGAGAGGCCTCGCACCAGTCCCTCATCCAGCCCAGTACCACCTGCGCATAGCCGCGACCGATGACGGGGTTGCTGGTGATGAAGTTGGGGATGAGGCCCTGACGCCAGGCGTCGATCCCTTGACGCTCGTAGAAGGCCCTCTGGCAACCCCAGAGCAAGGAGCGTGACAGGCGCTGGTTGCGCTCGAGCACGAAAGGAAACGGAAGGGGTTCAACCCCGGACGGCATGGCCATGGAGGGGGTGTACCAACCTCCCACCCGAAGGGGGAGTCTCAAGCGACGAGCAGGTACCCTCGAGCTCCCTTGATTGCTCGGGGAGCGCGCCCCATTTCATTTCTGCATTTCAATTTCGCTTCTGCAATGGAGGCCTCGAGCCCTCTCGAAACGTAAGCATCCGGAATTATTGAAAAACCCCATCCAGAGGGCCTGGCATGAAGGGTGCTATGTTCTCTAGTGGATACCGGGCGGCTGGCGGCTGAGGAGGTTCCCCCCCACCACTCAGAAGCGCTGCCGGTATTCTGTAGAAGAACCGCGGCCCGTTACATCCTCAGGATGTGACGGGCCGCCTTCTTTTCCGGCCCTACCCCAGTGACAACGGGAGCTGGCGCAAGCGTCGGCCCGTGGCGGCGAAGACGGCATTGGCCACGGCCGGAGCCATGACGGGGACGCCCGGCTCGCCCACGCCCGTCGGCGGCGCCTCGTTGAAGCGGATGTGCGTTTCGATCCGTGGCGACTCGTTCATCCTCAGGAGCGGGTAGTCGTGGAAGTTGCTCTGCTGGACGCGCCCCTCCTGGAGGGAGATGCGCTGCCCGAGGGCCGCGGAGAGCCCGAAGATGGCCGCCCCCTCGAGCTGCGCCTGGACGAGGTTGGGGTTGATGACGCGCCCACAGTCCACCGCCATCACCACCCGGTGTACGCGGATGCGCGTGCCTTCCACCGACACCTCCGCCACGGCCGCGCACCAGGTGCCGAAGGACTGGTGTACCGCCACGCCGCGGAAGACGCCCGGAGGCGTCGGCGTGCCCCAGCCGGCCTTCTCAGCGGCGAGCTCCAACACCCAGCGGTGCCGGTGCTGGTACTTCAACCGCTGACGGCGGAAGTCCACCGGATCCTCCCCCGCGGCGTGCGCCAGCTCGTCGACGAAGCTCTCCGTGGCGAAGGCCGAGTGCGAGTGCCCCACGCTGCGCCAGAACATGACGGGCACGCCCGGCTCGTGGCGGATGAAGTCCACGGCCACGTGCGGAAGCTCGTACGGCAGGCTGTCCACGCCCTCGAAGGAGGTGATGTCCTTCGAGCCCATGGCGTTGATCGCCAGGGAGGCCGTCGCGGACTTCACGAACCCCGGCGCCCCCGCCAGGAGGGCCCCCACATAGTCCTGTCCCACCTCGGAGAAGAGGGACTGCGACACCACCGTATGGCGCCACCCCAGCACATGTCCCGCCTCGTCGAGGGCCCCCTCCACCCGGTGCGTCGCGGCGGGACGGTAGGGCGAGTGGCGCATGTCGTCCTCGCGGCTCCACACCACCTTCACCGGCCGGGAGAGCGCCTTGGACAGATGTACGGCCTCGAGGATGTAGTCCTGGGAGATGCGCCGCCCGAAGCCACCGCCCAGCCAGGTCTGGTGGATGTGGATGTCCTCGTCGGCGTAGCACAGCACCCGCTTCACCTGCTCCTTCGCCATGCCGGGGCCCTGGGTGGGCGCCCACACGTCACAGCGCGAGTCGGTGACGTGCGCGGTGGCGTTCTGCGGCTCCATCGTGGCGTGCGCGAGGAAAGGCGCGCTGTACTCGGCCTCGAGGATGCGCGCGGCCTTGCCGAAGGTGGCGTCGGCCTGGCCGGAGTCACGCACCCGCACGCCCTTGCCCTCACGCAGCAGGCGGCGGTGCGTCTCGAGCAGGGCGTCGGTGCTGAAGCCGGCCAGCGGACCCTCGTCCCACTCCACCGACACCGCCCGTGAGGCCTGGAGGGCATGCCAGTACGTCTTCGCCACCACGGCGATGCCGCTGGGGATCTGGACCACGTGCAGCACCCCGGGTCGGGTCCTGGCCTCGGTGGCGTCGAAGGACTTCACCGAGCCGCCGGGCACCGGACAGCGCACCACCACCGCCACCAGCGCGTCGGGCACGCGCACGTCGATGCCGAAGATGGCGCTCCCGTCCACCTTGGGCGCGGAGTCCAGACGCGGCACGGACTGGCCCACCACGCGGAAGTCCTTCGTCTTCAGGGTGACGGAGGGCACCGACAGCCGCGCCGCCTTCTCGACGAGCTCGCCATAGCGCAGCCGGCGCCCGGTGGCCGCATGTACCACCGTCCCCTGCTCCGCCGTACACTCGGCCTTCGGCACGTCCCAGGTACGAGCAGCCGCCTCGCGCAGCATCTCGCGCGCCGTGGCCCCCGCATGCCGATAGGGCTCCCAGCTCCCCGGCGTGGACATGCTGCCCCCCGTGAGCTGGATGCCCATGTCCGGGTGATCATACCGGCGATCGGCCGGGGCGAACTCCACTCGGAGGGATGCGGGATCCACCTCCAGCTCCTCGGCGAGGAGTTGCGCGTGCATGGTGACCGTCCCCTGCCCCATCTCCACCCGGGCCACCACCAGGGTGACGGTGTCGTCGGGATCGATTCGCAGGAAGGCATTGGGCGCGAAGGGCTCGGGCGAGGCCGGCTTACCAGCGGCCTGGGCCACCGGCAGCGATACCTCCAGGAGCAACCCTCCTCCCACCGCCAGTCCGGCCCGCAGCAACGTGCGACGCGAGAGCGTATCCGTCACGGCTCCTCCTCCTGGCTCACGGGCTGGGGCTCGGGCCGAGCCTCGGGAGCACCAATGGCTCGGGCGAGATCGATCCCCTCCTGCTTCGCCAGCTCGGCCGCGCGGTGGATGGCCGAGCGGATGCGGGGATAGGTGCCACAACGGCAGAGGTTGCCGGACATGGCCGCGTCGATGTCCTCGTCCGAGGGCTCGGGCTTCGTCGCCAGCAGCGCCGAGGCCGACATGAGCTGGCCCGACTGGCAGTAGCCACACTGCGGCACCGACAGCTCCATCCACGCACGCTGGCATGGGTGCGGCTGTCCGTCCCTCGCGAGCCCCTCGATGGTGGTGATGCGCCTGCCGACCATGGTGCCCACCGGCATGACGCACGAGCGAGTGGGCACGCCATCGACCTGCACCGTGCAGGCCCCGCACATCGCCATGCCGCAACCGAACTTCGTGCCCGTCATCCCCAGTACGTCGCGCAGGGCCCAGAGCAGCGGCATGTCCTCGGGGGCATCGACTTCCCGCTCGATGCCGTTGATGTTGAGCTTCAGCATGGCTCCCGTCCTAGCATGGAGACGATGAGATACCTCATTCCGGCGGGCAGGCACCGGGTGGAGCAGGAGCTCCAGCGGAGCCGCTTCATTACCACGGTCGCGAGGGCCTCGACGGTGGAGGAGGCCAAGGCCTTCATCGCCAGCATCCGAGAGGAGTTCTCCGATGCGTCGCACAACTGCTGGGCGTACGTGGTGGGCCCCCCCGGCTCGAGCGGGATGGCCGGGATGAGTGATGATGGCGAGCCCCACGGGACCGCCGGGCGACCGATGCTCAACGCGCTGCTGCACGGGGGCGTGGGCGACATCGCGGTGGTCGTCACGCGTTACTTTGGAGGGACGCTGCTCGGCAAGGGGGGTCTGGTCCGGGCCTACACGAGCAGCGTCCAGCAGGCGCTGGAGCAGCTCCCCACCAGCGAGCACGTGGAGAAGGTCCGCCTCGCGGTGGAGATCGAGTACGCCAGCGTCGAGGGAGTGCGCCGGCTGTTCTCGACGTATGGAGTGGAGCTCATCGGCGAGGAGTACTCGGCCACGGTGGGATACCGGATTGAGCTCCCTGCCTCTCGGCTGGAGGAGTTCCGAATCGCGCTGCTCGACCAGACCCAGGGCCAGGCGCTGATCGAACTCCTCTCCGAGTGAGGGTGAAGCGCGGAATGGCCGCATGTACCAGGTCCGCTACCCGAAGCGAGCCATCCCTCCTATGCTGGACGCGGCATGTCCCCTCCCCTGCCCACATGCCCCCGCTGTGGGGCCCAGCGAATCCTCGCCCCCGAGTGCCCTCACTGTGGCGTCATCTACGCCAAGGCCTCGGCTCGGCCCGCTCGGCCCCCGGCTCGGCCCGAGGATCCCCCGGCCAGCGCTCCGACCGAGGGTGGATATGCAGCGGGAGTGTGGGGATCTCCCGCGCCCGCCGAGGTAGAGGACCCATCGCCCTTCGAGGTCGAGGAGGAGCGGCTGGAGGCCATGCACCGGCTGCTGTCGCTGCCGGCCGTGCTGGGCGGGGTGTGGTTGGCCATGTCCATGCCGATGCTGGGCTGGTTGGCGCAGATCTTCCTCGCCATGTGGGTGCATGAGTTGGGACACGCGGTCACCGCCTGGCTGTGTGGCTTCTCCGCCGTGCCCCTGCCCTGGTTCACCTCCATTGCCGATTCCCGCTCGGTCATGGTGTCGCTGCTCGTGGCGGGCCTGATGGGCACGTGGGGTTGGCGCTCGTTGCAGGCCCGGCGCTGGTCCTCCGTGGCGCTGGTCGCGGTGGTGCTGGGGTTGCAACTCGTGGGCACCCTGCTGCTACCGGTGTCTCGGGCGCGGATGATGATCACCTTCGGAGGGGATGGAGGGGCCATGGTGCTGGGCAGCCTGCTGATGGCCACGCTCTATGCCTCGCCCGAGAGTGAGCTGCGTCGCCGCTGGCTGCACTGGGGCTTCGCGGTGATCGGCGCCGCGGGCTTCATCGGCGGCTTCGACACGTGGTGGGAGGCGCGGACGGACTTCGCCGCCATTCCCTTCGGCATGCAGGAGGGGCGCACGCTGAGCGATGCCTCCAAGCTGGTGGACTGGCACGGGTGGGACGAGCTGGACATGATTCGCCGCCACGTCCGGCTGGGACTCGCCTGCCTGGCGGGGCTGGCGGTGCTCTACGCTGTGGGGCTGTGGCGCTCGAGGGGAGCACTGGGAGAGCTAGCCCGAGAGATGAAGCAGAGTCTGGCCCGGGGCGCATAGCGTGCCGTGCTCGGTGCGGATGGACGGACTCAACCCGGGCTCCTATCTGCCCTGTACGTCCGGGGCGCGGACCTCCTCATTCGTGTCACGCTCCTGCGCCTCGAGATTCACCGTCACCGTCCCTGTGGCCGGCACATCCACTAGCTTCGGGAGGAACACTGGGGGCGGTAACTCCGTGTACGTCTCCGCCTGGAGCACGTAGCGCCCCTCCGCCAACGGCCCCACCACGTAGGTGCCATCGACGATGCTCGCGTAGTCGACAAGCCGCCCCTCCTGGAATCGCACCTCCACCGCACCCGACTCGAGCCGCCGGCCCCCGATCCGCACCTCTCCGTCCAACCAGGCGCCGCCGTGCAGCGACACCGTCACCTCCCGCTGCCTCGCGTCCAGCGGCACGCTCGTGTCCAGGTAGTCCGCGTGCGTCACCCTCAACAGCAGGGGCCGCTCCTCCACGTGAGGCAGCGTCACCGTCCCGTCCTGCCACGTCTGCACCAGCTCGGCGGACCTCGACACCAGGCCACCCTCGGCGGTCCGCTCCTCCTCGGGGAGCCTGTAGAAGAGCGAGCGATCATCGTCCGGATTCGAGTCCTCCGCGTCCCTCAAGTCCAACCGGGACCCCACCACCGGCTCGGACGTCGCCGCGTCCACCACCCGCACCCGCACCGCCCTCCCCTCCTTCAGCACCACCTCCCCCACGTCCACATCCACCCCCTTCTCCACCCGCACCTCGCGCACCGTGCCGGCCAGGCCCTCGGCCACCGCGAAGGCCAGCACCTCCTCCCCCGTCCCGTGAATGGGCCAGCGGAATTCTCCCTTCGCGTCCTCCACCAGCATCTCGTTGAGCTGGTAGCGCGTCACCGGCGAGCCATCCGCCCGCACCACCCGACCCCTCACGTAGCCCAGCGCGGCCAGCACCAGCCTCACGTCGCTCGCCCCCGCCTCCACCAGCACTCCCCTCAGCGGGCCCAGCCACCGCACCTTCACCCCCATCTGCTGGCCCTCGATGGAGTACCCCTCCTTCAGCGCCGTCACCAACCACCTCCCCGCCCTCAGGTGCGGCACCGTGAAGCGCCCATCCGGCCCCGTCAGGCGCGGCGCCTCCGGAGCGTGGAACCAGTCCTTCTCCAGTCGCTCCGAGAAAGGCGCCCACTCGGGGTCCTCGTGCTCCCGCGAGTCCACCATCACCTCCGGCGCCACGCGCACCTCCGCCCCCTCCACCGGCCTGCCCTTCCCGTCCACCACCACCCCCGACAGCTTCAAGCCCTCCTCGAAGCGCAGGCGCACCTGCCTCCGCTCCGAGCCCCGCAGCTCCACCTCCTGCCTCGCGGTGCGCAGGGGGCCGTCCTCGGGAGACATCGCCGACACCCCGTGCCTCCCGGGCGGCAGGCCCTTCAACAGCCTCTTCCCCGCCCCGTCCGTGGGGCCTCCCTTGTCCGGGTAGCGCTCGGGCCCCACCGGCTCCACGTCCACCCTCGCCCCCACCACCGGCCTGCCCGCCTCGTCCACCACCTCCACATCCACCGAGGCCCCCGCTCTCAGCACCAGCCGCGCGCTGCTCTCCGGGGCCGTCACCGAATGCTCGGTGTCGAGGTAGTCCTGACGGCTCAGCTTCACCCCATAGCGTCCTGGCTCCGGCGCATCCAAGGAGAAGCCCCCGTCCTCGCCGGACTTGCCGTACGAGAGACTGCGTGGCTTCCGCTCCTTCGTGGGATCGAACAGGAAAAGCGACACCCCGCCCAGAGGCCGCCCGTCCTCGTCCACCACCGTGCCCTCCACGAGCACGGCGTCGCGGAGTTCGAAGTCCAACATCTCCTCGGCGGAGGTGAGGAGCTGGCCCGTCAGCTTCCGGGCGACATACCCCGGCGCGTCGGCCTCGACGATGTAGAACCCCGGAGAGAGAGGCCCCAACCGGTAGCGGCCCTCCCCATCCGTCTCCGCGCTCTTCCAGGAGCGGATGAACGGGCCCTCGCTGTCCCTCACGATGACCTCGGCCCCCGGTACCGGCTGGCCGTCCTCATCCGTCACCTGCCCGCTCAGCCAGCACTCCCCCTCGGCCTTGAACACCGGCAGCCCCCAGCCGCCCAGGCTGAAGAATCCCCTTCCGCGCCGCTCCTCGCCTCCCGAGCCCGAGAGAAGTCCTCCCGAAGAGAAGAGGCCCCCGCGAGCCTCCGCGACCCCCTCCCCACTCCGTGCCCGGGCCTTCCCTGCCGAGGCCCGCGGGCCCGAGGACGGAGCCGTGCCCACCGGCAGGCTCGCGTACCCGAGCGCCCCCGCCAGCACCACGACTCCCAGAAGGATGAGCAGGCGTCTCATGTCGCGCATGATATCCCCAGGAAATCCGCAGGCCCCTGACACCGCACGCACCTGGGAGGTCACCCGCGACTGCGCCGCCGCTGGCTGCGGCGCAGCCGGCTTGTCCGTTTGATCCCGCCTGAGAGAGCGGGTACAAGCCGGCCGTGACTGCTCCCTCGTGCTACCAGCATCCCGATGTGATCGCGGCCGCGAAGTGTGGCGGTTGCCTGCAACCCATCTGCGCCGGGTGCGCTGTCTTCGAAGGAGGGCTCGACCGCTGCCAGCCGTGTGTGGCCCGGTACTGGCGGGCTCGGAAGATCCGCACGGGAGTATTCGTCGCCGTGGGGGTGGTGCTGCTCGCGGCGGGTGGGGTGTACCTGGCAGGTGGGATGGGCTCGGGCGGCGGCACGAAGGAAGAGGGAGGCTTCGACTATGGGCGGAAGGCGGTGCTCGTCGCGAAGCTGAAGGGCGAGCTCGCCAAGGAGCCGTGCAACCGGACCAAGGTGGTGGAGTACTTGCAGACCCTGCTGTCCGCCGAGGACTGGCGGGGAACCATCCGGGACGCCGACGACTTCATCGCGCGGTGCGGGAAGTTTCCGCAGCTCCGGTCATTCACCTGGTCGGCGCACACGAAGCTGAGCGAGTTCGACCTCGCCGTTCGGGATGCCACGGAGCTGATCGACAGCGCTCCGCGGAATGCCGGGTACTGGGTGTGGCGCGCGATGGCCCACGAGTCCCGCGGCGCGCTCGACGAGGCCCTGAAGGACTTCGAGCAGGCGTTCAGCCTCCAGCCGGACAGGTTCCAGATCGCCAACCAGTTGGCCAGCGCCTACGAGCGGCAAAAGCAGCCCTGTGAGGCCTACTCCGTCCTGCTGGAGCACGTGCGGATGAACCCCGCGATGGCCGGACAGCCCGACATGGAGGCACGGCTCCTCAACCTGCTGGACCAGGGGAAGTGCATGGGAAAGCAGAGCAAGCGCAAGGCTCCGTAGAAATCATTTCTTCTGGAGACCGCGCAGCGCCTGTGCGGCCTCATCGAACACCTTGGCGAGGATCGGCTCCGTCGGGCGGTACGCTTCGATGAACTCTGCGTCCTCCGGCTGTCCGACGAACTGGAGCAGGAGCGCGGCCCGGATGGAGCTATTGGGCGTGGTGGCGACAATCAGCCTTCGCGCCAGGTCGCGAAGTTGGCCGAGAGCCTCCGATGGGAGCGCGGGGAGGAGCTGCTCCTTGTGCAGCAGCAGTGAGAAGAGACCCTCGATGTAGTTCGCGGTGGCACCATTCCGCGGAAGGGGTGCCGCTTCGCTCTGGGCCTGGGCCGCAGAGATGAACGCAGGGAGGGTGGAGTTCAGCTCTGCCGGGAGCTCCTCCTCCAGCACCGAGAGGACGCCCGTCTTGTGCTCCACGGGCACCGAAGAGTCGAGCACCCAGGCGCGGAGCGATTCGGGGGGCTTCTCCAGCAGCACAAACAGGCCGAGCAGGCAGATCGGCGCTGGTGGTGCGAGTTGCTCCAGGCTCCTCCGAACGGCGGGGAGCAGGTCCGGGTGACGCCTCCGCCAGAGAGCGTAGGCCACCATGTTCACATCTGCGGGATCCGGCGTGCCCGCGATGAGCCGCTCCAATCTCCGTACCAGGCTCGCCCGTGTGCCCACCTCTTCGATGCGTCCGAGCGCGAGGGTGATGGCTTCCGCGACGGACGCCCCATCATGATCTTCACGGGCCTCCTCGAGGACGAGCTGTTGCTCCAGGAGCCGGGCGCTGGCCGCGCCACCAAGCTCTCCCAGACCGAAGGCCGCGGCCTGCCGCACTTGTGCATCAGGGTCCTTCAGCATGGTATCCAGCAAGGCCCTCGCCTTCCGAGGCTGCTCGGCAAGCCGCGCCACAACAGCGCGCGCCCGGGACTCTTCCCCCCAGGCCCAGGCCTCCACCAGCTCATCTTGCAACTGCGCCATGTCCGGTGTTCCGCGCGTCACATCTCACCTCCCTCTCTACGGAAAGCTGACGCCTGGAGGAACGAACCGTCGGACCAGGGTGCCATCGAGAAGGTACAGCTCGTGAATGGCGTTCTGGTCTATCCGAACCAGGGACTCGAAAGCATCGAGCTCTCTACGTAGATCCTTCGGATTGGAGACGTAGTTGGTGTTGTGCCGGACTCCATCCGGGCGCCGGGAGGACACATCCGGCCTGCGAAAGCGGGTTGCAGCCCCCGGGTTCGGCTCATTGACGCGTACATTCTGGGCGGTGACCTGCGCCTCGTTCTTCCTCAAACTGGTATGTCCAGCAGCCTCGCGCCTGGCCAGTTCCCTCTCGATGGCTTCGTTGTGTGCAGGGTTCTTCCGGGTGTGGGGCTTGCCGTACCGGGTGGACAGCCTCGGGCCACCGCCAGAAGAGCCCCCCGCCCCATTCACCATCGCACAGGTGGCGAGCTCACCGCAGAGGGACGTAGCGGAGGTGCCCGAAGCCACTCCGGTCACGATGAGGGTTCCGTCAGCCACTACCTGGACCGAGGCGATCGACTCCAGCGCCGGACCACCTGCTGGCGCGTGGCGGAGGGGACTCAGCAGGGTCCAGATACCTCCTTGTGGCACCTTGGGGAGAACCTGGGGCACTCCGAGGCTGGCCACCACCACCAGCGTCCTCAGGGCCGTACCGCCGACTGCTTTGCCGAAGCGCTCGGCCGCTGCTTCCAACTCCTGAGGCGTCGTGGCGGCCTCGGCCTCTTGATACAGGCGGATGCATTCCCGGGCCAGGTGGCCCAGTTCCACCAGACCCACCAACAGGGACAGGCGCACGGTGAGCGCAGCCGCGAAGGCCTTGGAGAACAGCGGCTCGGGCGCAAGCCACGCGGCGAAGTACACCGTTATCGAGAGCGAGACGCTGACGATGAAGGCCGGTGAGCTGAAGAGTTCCTGGGCGGCCTCGCGGATGCCGTCGTCCATGTAGCGGGTGGAGAGCTTGAGAGCGAGCAGGAGGCGACTCGTCTCCAGGGAGTCGGGTACGGGGAGGAGTGCCGAGCCGTAGCGGGACAGGAAGTCCTCGCGCAGCCCCCGCTCCCAAGAGGAGAGAGAACCCCGGTTGGAGCGGATTCCACCCGGAGTCTCCAGCAGCCTGAGCTGAGGGTGAGCGCGCGGCTGAATGGAATCGAAAGCTGCAAGCAGCGGTCGGATTTCCTCCACACGCAGCGTCTCCATATCGGGATGGGGAGGCTGGGAAGGAAACGAGAGCCGGAGCTGACCTCTCCGTAATGCGCTGATACGAACAGACGCGGACTCAGCCCAGACGAGTTCAGCCGCCGAGGCCCACGCCTGTTCGCGGATGACGGCGGAAACATCCTCCGGATTGCGCTCACCATCGGGCGATTGCGAGTGCTGGGATGCGCCGGTTGCGACTTGGAGTTGCCGGTGTCCTCTGCCCTCCACCAGCGCCTGCGAGGTGGCGCACGCAGCAGGAAGAACGAGGCTGAGGGCCAGGAGCATGCGCAGCAGCAAAAGGGGCCTCCTCATACCCCGGTAGCATGCCCGACACGCGCCCCTCGACAAAGGCCTGGATCACGAGGCTCGATGAGGACCGAGCCAGGGACGTGATCATCTGACCTGCCCGCAATGCCCCTGCCCTGGTTCACCTTCATCGTGGCGGGAGGATGCAGAAAGTGGTCGCGGGAAACTTCTTCCAGCAGGAGGCTCATGGGTGTAGCCATCGTCAGTCATCCGTGTAGGGCAGATCGGGACCTACTGACAACTCCCGGTGCTCGCCGCTCTCGGCGGCGTCATCCGTGGTGACGTGAGGAGCCCCATGGCGACACTCCAGGATTTGTTCTCTGCCCTGC
>QKJM01000174.1 GCA_003249315.1 Archangium sp. | reverse complement strand
ATGTGGATGACCGGACCGCGTCCGCCTGCGAGGTTCGAGGAGACGGCTCAGTCGAGTCGACCGAACTGGCGGACGACCGTGAAGGGTTGCTCCGTGAGGGTTTCCACGGTGTCGGGCTGGGAGCCGGGCTTCACGGAGATGCCGAGCTCACCGAAGCCACCGAGTTCGATGCAGACCGGTAGTCGCTTGCCATTGGGGAGCTGAGCCTGTCCGTAGCGGCCGTACAGCCGTGCTCCGTCCGTCCACAGCTCGCCGAACAGCAGTGTGCCCTGCGGCATGTTCAGCCCATCATCGTCGGTGGTTCTGCTGACGATGGGACCGGTCCGGTAGGTGCCATAGGAGAGGCCCTGCCGCACGTCCGCCCATATCGACTGCTGGGCGTTGACGATCATCCCCCCGCTGTATCCGATGCGCAGGCCCAGCTCCTGCTTCATGGCGGTGATGGCTCCCTCTGGGCATGCCTCGGTTTTCGTGAACGAGGAGGAGGGGGTAGCGCAGGCGGCGGCGGTGCCCAGGCAGGCGGCGGCGGCGGTGGACTTCAAGGTGCTGGGCTTCGTCTTGGATGCTTTCACGTTCGGGTCTTCCTCCATCGGGTGTTCCGGGCGGGTAGGTGCCCCGGAGAGGGCCGGGAGCACGAAGGCTACCGTGCCCAGGAGCGCGGCTCCGCCACAGGCGAGCGCCACTCCCATCCATGCAAAGGCACCTGGACGCACGGTGGGCAAGGAGGAGGTGGATGGAGAGGGCGGGGGTGATTGGGGGACGACCGCGGCCGGGCGACGGCGTTTGCGTACCACACGCTTCAAGCGCCAGCTCGCCTGACGAGCGAAGCGCTCGATCTCTCCATGTAGCAGGGCCTGCTCGTCACCGGGCGCCACCGGACCCTGGGCGTCCGTGCCATCCGTGGTGCGGGAGTTCTCCGAGGGACCGTCGTACCACTCGAAGAGGTGCGCGTCCCCGTGTGTGCCCGCGTCCGCCAGAGCGGCCCGCAGGAGTTCCTGGACCGCGCGCATGCTCTGGGGCCGGTCCTCGGGCCGGTGCGCCATCATGCGCAGCACGACCGCGCTCAGGGGCTCAGGGATGCGAGGGTTGAGGGAGGCGGGGGAGGCGGGTGGTACTCCTTGGAGGCGCTTGCGGAGGGATTCCTCGGGCCAGTCCGTCTCATAGGGGTACTCGTCCGTCAGCACCCGGTAGAGGGTGACACCCAGCGCATACACTTCGTCCGTGGGGCGGAAGTCATAATGGGCCTCCTCCGCGATGCGGTGCTCCCGCTGGAAGCGCAGGGCCTCGGGGCTGCGATAGGGCGGGGTGCCAGGAGGGAGTGGAGCGCTGGTGAGGGGCGTTGCTCCGTCATAGTCACCTGCCCCGAAGTCCACCAGCACCGGCCTGCCGTCAGCCCGGCGGATGATGACGTTCTCTCCCTTGACGTCGCGGTGGAAGGCGCCGGCCGAGTGTACCGCGTGCAGGGCGTCGGCCAGGACGAGGAAGAGCTCCACCGCCTCGCGCACGGTGAGGTTTCGCTCCGCCGAGAAGGCATGGAGGTGGGGACCTTCGACGTACTCCATGACGAGGAAGAGCGGTCCTCGCGGTGTCTCCGGCCAGTGGCCCGCATCGACGTAGCGAACCACGTTGGGGTGTCGCAACCGTAGGAGCAGCTTCGCCTCCCGTGCCAGCCTCTGCGCGCACGCTCCCGGCCAGAGGGCCAGCTTCAGCGCACCGTATCTGGGAAGCTCGCGAGCGTCCTGGGTGCGTCTCTGTTCCACCAGGTAGACGACCCCGTAGCCGCCCTGTCCCAGCCGCCTCACCAGGCGCCAGGAACCCAGGCATGTCCCCGGTGGCAGCTCGGCGGGATTCATCTCATCCAGCGAGGGTTGCTCGGTCCCTTCCTTTCCTTCTGCCTTGGCATCCCCGGGTGTCATCACGCGACGACCTTCAGCCATACGCTGCGATCTCCGCCCTGCTCGAGAACCTCCAGTTGCAGGCTTCCTCCGGAGGGGACGGGCAGGTTCACCAGTTCGATGACCAGGATGCCGCTCTCTTTCGGCCCGAGCCGAGGCACGCTCAGCCAGGTGGGGAGCCGTGCCAGTTCCTGGCCCTCTGCATCTCGCACCACCACCTCGGCGGGCTCCCACTGTCGCGCATCTGCCGGAGTAGCGATGCGCAACGAGAGCACCTTCAGCTTGGTCGTGCTCCAGAGCGCGAGAGGCTGCACGGCCAGCTCGCGCGCCGTGAGTTCGCCGGTGAACGGTCTGAAGGTGAGCTGATCGTACTTCCCCACCAGCTTGGAGAAGAGGAGGCGCGCGAACCCCCCGGCCTCGTACCCGTCGCGGGGCGAGCGGGTTGGTGGGGGCGGGCAGTCCGGCTCGACCGGGCGCGCGTCCGCCTCGGAGAGCGCCACCTGATGCGCTGGAGACTCGGGAGCCTCGGTCTGGGCCTGGGCCACTGCATGCCAGGAGAGCACGGTGACGAGGAGGAGCCGGGAGAAGGGCTGGAGCATGGGGATGACCTCGGCGGTCACGACACAGGACGGAACCTTGAGTGTCAAGGACGTAGAGGTCGCGCTCGAACCCTCGGGAATGGGACACGTCCACCGACTTCAACATCTCCTATCGGAAGCCCACCAGGTGGTGGAGGAGGCCCCGGCGGCATTCGGGGCGTCGCGTGTCTACATCGACAATGTGGCGCAGATGTGGGCGCTGTCCTCGCTCATCCTGAGGAGCTTCGAGCTGTCGAAGGCGAGCAAGGACGAGTCCGCCACGCAGGAGACCGCGACGCCCACAGCGGAGCCACCTCCGTCCTCCATGGCCTCCTGACGGTCGAAGTGGACGGCTCACCCGGTGGAATCAACGCCACTGGGGGAGCGCCACATTCAGGCAGAAGAGCCCTGTGAAGAGGGATGCTCAGGGGCGCAGTCAGGCTGCGATCCCCGTGCTGCCCGGAGTGGTTGCGCCCCCAGGCGTAGGCGCTGCCACGCGCCGACGGCGATCGCCGCGGCCCCGTTGAATCTGAGCGCAAGGGCTGTGTCGCGCCTGCCGCGAGGGCCACGATGCCACTCGAGCCTGGAACCTGAGAACCTGTCAGACAAGCAGACCGGTTCGGGGCAGTTGCGTCTGGCAGCCCTGGTTGCGGCCCCTTGAGCGATGTCGCGTCGAGTGAGGTGCGGTGGGGAGGCCGCGAAGCCGTAGGCAAGCCGAGAAAGTCATGCTGCCACGCGGCACGGGCTTGACGGGCGCGCCGGTGCTTCCTGTGATGCCTGGCCCATGGACTCCAGCCCGTCGTGGTGGTGTGGCAGAGGTGTGGCGTGGTCCGCTCGCGATGGTGGCAAGTGCGCGGAAGGTGCGCGGAAGTCGTCCTGTCTGGCTGTACTCGCGCTGGCCGTGCTGGCCTTGTTGGCCGGGTGCGTGCCGAGAGGGCAGCGGAGAGCGCCGTTGGGGTATGGGTTGGCACCGACCGCACACCCCGTCAGCACAGAGGGACACCGGGGCGAGGCGACAGGTGTCGGTGCCCCCGGAGGAGGCGGGTACAGGAGGGAGCGGCTGGTTCGAGGAGGAGAAGGAGGACGCCTTCCAGGTGGTGCAGGAGGAGAGCGGACTGGAGGAGGGGGCGAGGCTGCCGGTGGGGGCGACGCTCTCACCGCGGAGGGCACGAGCGCTGTGGGAGTGGCAGGGGAGGACGCCCGTTACAGCCAGGAGCTTCGCCCCGCGCCTCGTCCTCTCGTGGATGTTGAGAGAGGCCCTGGAGGGAGGCGAGCCGGTGGCATACCCGGAACTGCTGCGCCGAGCGGAGCGCTTCGGGCCGCTGGTGGTGGTGAGGCCGGACGGCTACCTGGTGGCGGCGCCGAGCGGAAGGCCGCTGCAGAGCCAGGGGAAGGTGAGGCTGGAGGAGGGGGAGTTCAAGGTGGGTCGGCTGGTGGTGGGCGCCTTCTACTATTCGAGCTTCGGCGTGCTGTACCCGGTGGACGAGTCGCTGGGACGCATGGAGACCGAGCCGTGGGCCGAGCTGGGCCTGGAGAGAGACTGGCTCAATGCCGCGCTGGACGGGGCGGAGAGTGCCCTCGGGGAGATGGTGCTGGCGCTCGCCGAGTCCATCCACCACCCCATCCGCACGGTGGAGGGACTGGAGCAACTGCCGGAGACGGTGAAGCAGTTGATTGCCTCCTCGCCGGAGTACTTCCAGCGCTATGGAGCCATGTCGCTGCGGGACCAGATACGGGAAGCGGCGAGGCTGTCCACGCACCTGTTGATGATGTACGGGAACGCGGCGGGAACGGCCGGAACGGTGGGGAGGATTGGAGCGCTGGGGGCGGAGGTGCCGGTGCTGGTGCTCACGGCCGAGGGCGAGCTGGCGATGATGGCGGTATCGGTGTCGGCGGGTGCGGTGACGACAACGCTGGGGGCGGGAGCGGGCGCGGTCTCCATTCTCCATATGGCCGCCGCGGGCAGCGGCGGAGGGCTACCTCCCCCCGGAGGGCCAGGCCAGTGGGTGCATAAGACGCCCACCACCAAATCCCAGGATGCCCTCGACTATCAGGAGCAGGTGACTGGGCGACCCGCCTCCCAGGTGTACATGATTGGGACGGTGGAGTTCGACGGCTTCACGGGTCTCGAGCTACAGGAGGCCAAGGGATCCAACTACATAAAGTTCTTCAACAAGGATGGGACGCCCAGGTACTGGTATGAAAAGTCAGGAAAATTTGACGAGCTGATCGATCAGGCCAAGGCGCAGTCGAGGACGGCGGAACGCTTGAAGCTGCCTCTCATCTGGCATGTGGCGGATGCGGAGGTGGTGAAGTATCTTCGTGTAATATTCAGGAGAAATGGAAATTTGAATATTGACGTCCGCCACACGCCGCCAAGAAAGAAGAAATAGGGAGCATGCATGCAGGAAGACTATTATGTAGGTTCCTACTGGGGCGCGCGGAAGGAGACTGCGCTGGAGTGCGCCCGGCGCGCCGAGGTGTTCTTCCGCATGCTTGCACGGTGCGATCCATCGTTTGTCCAGTGGTATCGAGAGGGCCAGGGTGCTTCGCGTGGGTTGCCTGGCTACCCGGTGCATCCAGAGGTGAAGGAGCTGGAAGAGATGTTCCTTTGCTCGGGGATTCACGTTGGACCGGGCAAGGTGGATGTCATTGAGGATCTGGGATTCGGGCGCCATATGTGGAATGGGAAGAACACATGCTCCCGTCTCGACTTGCATTGCGGCGGATACTCTCCTTGGGGAGCAGGCAATAGCTGTGTTCTGGACCCACCCAGATCAGGCGAGGTAAAGGAGCGCATCCTGCGCGTGCCGGTACTGGCGGAAATAATCATCAGCATGGCCACGGCGTGGGAGCCAGACTTCGCCATGGTCACCTCGGATGAGATGCTGGACCTCGTCGAGAAGAGGAAGCGGGAGGTACGGGTGGGCTGGTTGACGTACCTGTCGAACCGGCTGGGGAAGGTGCCGCCGCTGCCCGAGCCAGTGCGCGTCGAGCCAGTGGGCGAGCTGGGAACGTTCCTCATACTTTCTCCCGAGCGGAT
>QKJM01000582.1 GCA_003249315.1 Archangium sp. | reverse complement strand
AGGAAGGACTTCCCGCGGAACGGAGAGACGTTCTCCTCGTGGAACTGCTGGAGTGCGACGAGGACGACATCCTCGTGGGCGCGCTCGTCCAGGCGCGCGCCACCTCACGCCACCTGGAGCTTTTCGAAGCGAAGGCCGCTGCCAGTGGCGACCCCTGGTTCCGGTTGTTCGCTTTACACGAGCGTGCCATGGCCAGGCAGAAGCAGGGGGAGTGGACGCTGGCCCTCCAGACGTTCCTGGACGCTCGACGCCTCTGCTCGGGACACGGCCTTGAGTACCGCTGCTTGGCGCTGGAGCGCGATCTCGCCGGGCTCTACCTCCAACGCCAGGAGTTCGACGCCGCCCGTGAGCACGCAGAGAACGGCTGGCGCCAAGCGCGCGCGAGCAACGAGTGGGGCATGGAGGGGGCTCTGCTGTGGCAACTCGCCCAAGTCGCCCGCTTCGGGAACGACGCCTCCTTGGCCCGTGCCTTGTACGGGGAGTGGCTCGCGCGCGAACCGAATGAAAAAGACAACATGCGCCGCGCCCATCAACACCTCGCGGACATCGCTCTGCACGAGCTGAGAGTGGACGAGGCGCGGTGGGAAATCGACATGGCCCTCTCCACCGGCAAGCCACTGTCACTCAGTGGCGCCTACACCCTGTCGGACATCGCTCGGTTGAAGCCAGGCCCCGATGACGAGAAACACCTGCGCCGAGCCCTTGAGGCAGCTCGGCCAGTACTCGGCACGAGTGACAAGGCCCTCGTCACGCACACGTTGGGGCGTTTCCTCATCGAGCGCGACGTGGTGCGCGGGCGTGACTTGATGTGGCAAGCCATCCAGGAGTCGAGCGCCTCGGCGCTGGAGGCGGATGTGCGCGCTCGGCGAGTCCGCGCCTACAGCTTCACCTCCCTCATCCTCGAGGCGGGCGCGCGTGGCTCCTACGAGGAAGCGCTGGAGTTGTTTGCACGTGAGCGTGCGATGACGCTTCCGAGCCGGTGCCTGTTGGCGGCCGCAGTGGACTCCGAGCGGACCCTGCTCATTGTTCGCGGTGCCAAGGGTGAGCTGCACGGACGATATGACACGGCGCGACGCAAGCCTCTGCCCCTGGAACTCGACGACGGGTTCGTCCCCGAGGCGCTCCAGGCCGCCTTGGGCCCATGCCCGCGAGTGGACGTCCTCGCCCGTCCTCCTCTTCATGGGCGAGCGAGGCTGCTACCTCGGGAGATGGCCTGGAGTTACAAGACTCACGCCAGCGCGCCGCAATCTCCGCCGACGGGCCCCTCTGTCCACTTGGTCGTCTCGGATGTGGAATTGCCACCTGGTCTCTCCCTTGAGCCGCTCAACCCCTGGCGCGCGGAACTCGGTGCGAACGAGAAGCCCTTGAAGCTCACGGGCCCTGAGGCGACACCTTCCCGCGTCCTCGCGGCCATGAGCCATGCCACGGAAATCGACCTGGTTGCCCATGGAATCCTCCACGAATCGGCTCGAGACTCCTACTTGCAGTTGGCGCAGGGGCCGGAGGGCTCGAAGTTGGAGATGGCGCAGGTGCGCGCAGCCTCGCTTCGGGGAGCGCCTTTCGTAGTGCTGGCGGCCTGCCATGCCGCACGGACGGCCTACGCGCTCGACGAACCGCTCAGCCTTCCTGCGGCCTTCCTCAAGGCCGGCGCGCGGGGGGTGCTCGCAGCGACGGTGGTAATCCCGGACAAGGAAGCTGCGGAGTTCTTCAACGCAGCGCGCAAACGGATGCGCGAGGGGGTGACACCCGCGGAGGCGCTGAGGGACGAGCGCCTGCGGTGGCTGGAGGCGAAGCGTGGAGAGGCGTGGCTCGACAGCGTACTGCTCTTCGAGTGATGCAGGGGACACGCGAGACGGAGGTAACAAAGCGGCTCGAGCACGTTCTGGAGAGTGGGTGATTTTCAGCCCCTTTTTCAGGACAGGAGTCAGACTTGAGCAAGCCGCAGCCGCCGTTCTACGAGCTGGAATTTTCCAGACCTGCTACCTTCTGGAGTGGGGGAGATGCATCCGCCCGGCGCACTTTCCTCATGCCGGTTTCGACTCCCAGCGAATTCCTGGCGTTTGGCGTGCAGGGAGAGACGGGCGAGGTGCATTTCGTTGCCCGGGGGAGGGTGGGGGATGAACTGGGGGACTTCATCGCGAACGTGGTGCGGGAGCAGGCCCGTGTGGAACTCCACGTCTGGCCGCCGCTGCCGGGGTGGCTGCTGAGGCAGTACGTCTCGGCACCGCCCTGGGAGGGCCATGAGTACGAGGAGCCCCCCGAATCTCCCGTGCTGGGTCTGACCGCCAGCGGCGTGGAGAGCTATGAGCGCCTGCGTGACGTCACCCTCTGGACGGCGGGGGATGCCTTGACGCGGCGCGTCCTGCTGGCGCCGGTGAAGGATCCGAGCCGATTCCTGGCCCTGGGCGTGCTGGGCGCGACGGCGCAGGTGCTCTTCGCTCTCACGGGGGCGGTACAAGGGGAGTTGGGAGACTTCATTGCCCGGATGGGGCGGGAGGAGGCCCGCGTGGAACTCTACGCCCGGCCGCCGCTGCCGGAGTCGCTGCTGCACACGTACCTCCACCCCGCTCATGATGCGGGCGAGTGGCGTACGACACGGCCCTGAAGTTCCAGTCTCAGTACCTGGAAGGAACCCACCATGACTCTCGAGTTGTTGCTTGCGCATGCGGATGATGCACGGCCAGTGCTGCGCCACGGGCTCACCTTGGATGCGCTCCGAGGCGCTCCACGGCCCGTTCCGCTTCCGGCGCTGGGGAAGCTCTGGAGCGAAACGGCTGACCGCAACCTGTTGCCCAAACAGCGTTGGGGACTCGTGGCTCCAGAAGGGCAGGAGGGGGATTGTCTGCTGAAGCTCATCGAGCCCCTGCGGTGCAAGCGCCAGGAGGACCAGGGGGGTCACTCCGTTCTCGAGTTTCGGGTTCCTCCCAGGCTGGATGGCCAGAGCGCCCTGCGCTGGAAGAAGCGGATATTTCGGGAGCAGGTGGTGAGCGAAGAGGATCGCCCTCGCTACCTCCTGCTACTCGGAGATCTGGAGCAGGTCTCGCATGAGGCGCAGCAGATCCTGTCGTCCGAAGCCTATGTGGGCCGATTAGCCTTCTCCAGCCATGAGGGCTACACGGCGTACGTGAACAAAGTGCTTCGCTGGGAGGCGAGGGCAGGCGAGGCGAGACCCCGCCTTCTCTTCTACACCGCGCGGGACGGAAGCGAGGCGACGAGTCTTGGACACAGGTTGCTCGTCGAGCCAGGTATCGATGCGTGTCGGCAGCAGCTTCGCAAGGGAGGCCTCAGCAACGCAGAGGTTCACGAAATCGACGACGAAGAAGGAAGGCCCGGCGAGTTGTTGCTGGCGAGCGCGGCGGAACCAAGGCCGAGCGTGCTGTTCTCGATGAGTCACGGCCAGGGGCGGCCGATAAGAGGCTGGGGTTCACCCGCCCAGCAACGCGAGCATCAGGGCACGCTTCTGCTCCCGGATGGCCGTAGGCTGATAGGAGCGGACGTCGCCTCGCGCCCCTTTCTCCCGGGCGGCTTCTGGTTTTGCTTCGCATGCTTCAGCGCCGGCACGCCGGCACGGAGCAACTATGAGCCGTGGCTGCGGCAGCTCTCGGAGACGGATGAAAGCGCGAGGCAGGCCTTCGCGAGTCTGCCGCATCGAGAGGAGCGCCCCTTCATCGCCGCGCTGCCTCAAGCCGTGCTGGCCAATCCGAATGGTCCGCTTGCGGTGGTGGGGCACGTCGACCTCGCTTGGTCCTACAGTTTCAGTGACCAGGGGCGAGGAACGCCGGAGCGCTTCGTGGGCATCCTCAAGTCTCTCACGGAAGGGAGTCGTGCCGGCCCCGCCCTTAGCCACCTGCTTCGGTATCTCAATGAGGCTAACAACTCGCTGGTGACGCTCCACGCACAGGAAGAGGCTGCCCGGGCGGCGGGGGGGTCCTCCGTCGTCAACCCTCATGCATTGGCCGAACTGTGGATGCGGCGCCAGGATCTCGCTGGCTACATGCTGCTGGGGGATCCCGCAGTCCGACTCCCCCTGGCAAGGTAACATTTCACGCGATTGTCGTTCTTTCTTACACAAGTCATCGTCAGCCGGGAATAACGACTCATGAGTCAGGAGAGAAGCCCTCTCAATATCACGCTGGAGTTCACGCGCACCGGCAAGAGCGAAACCGAGAGCGTGTTTCAGTTCAAGAGAAGGAAGTACCAGGTCAGGCACGGAAACGGCGCCAACAAGCCAGCGACCTTCCATTGGGATAAGAGCGAATTCAAGAAGGTGTTCTTGGAGTTGGGACACTCGACTCCAAGTTCGACCTCCTTCGAGAAGTTTGGATCCCTCCTGCGTGGCTTCCTTGGTACGACTAACTGGGTCAGGGATGAGGCGGACATTGAAACAGCCTTGGTGGAAAACAGGAGTATTGACGTTACCATTCGCTCGAATGCTCCCGAGATATACCATCTGCCTTGGGAGTTGCTGAGCCTGGAAGCCAGCCAGAGGCAACTGCATGAATTGCCGAACTGTCTCATCCGGTACGAGTGGCCACAGCAGACTCGGGTGAGTCAAGCGCTTCCATCGAGCGGTCGCATACTTCTCGCTGCATCCAGCGCGGGTGGAAGTGTTCCCTTGGATGGGCACTTGCGCGCGATCCAGGAGGCTTGTCACAAGGCCAACTTTTCATTCGATCCGCAGCGAGATGTTCTGCCCAATGCAACACGCGAGTCCCTGGCTCAAGTTCTAGGTGATGTCGATCGTCCTGTCACCGCTTTGCACTTGCTCTGTCACGGCTCGACAACTCCAGAGGCAGCGTATGGTCTCGTCCTTGATTCGGTGGATCCATACGACGATGTTGATGTTCTCGACCCAGCAGAACTTCGCAGACGCCTTCCTGGTTACATTAGCTCCTTGCGCATGGTGACGATTTGTGCATGCCAGAGTGGGGATGCTGGCACGCCGGTACTCCCTCTTGGGAGCATTGCGCGAATGTTTCATCGACAGGGAATTCCAGCGGTCATCGCATCGAGGTTGCCACTCTCCTCCACCGGTTCTGAGTGTCTCACCAAAGCCCTCTATCTTGACTTGTTGAGCGGAAACGGGAGTTTGCGTGGGGCCCTTGCTCTCGCACGCAGGAAACTCATGGATGAGGTAAAAACGAGGGACTGGGCTTCGCTTCAGCTCTATGCGCGGGAAGGGGATGAGTCTGGGCTCTATCCATTTCGCAAGCCTCCTCCTGCGCCTTCACTCCCGACGGCGCCTCGTCAACGTGATCTCGTTCTCATCTGTCACGAAGCGTACGCGAAAACCCACACGGCGGTGGAGCCTGTGGATGCTCCAGAGTTGTTCGAACATCGCAGGATTCGCAGGAGGGTCCTGATCGATCAGACCCCCACACTTGAGCAGCGTCAGTGGAAGAACCTGAAAGCCGCGGTGAGGCGACTTGTCGCCAAGGACGGCGAACTGAGGCGCGCTCTCGCTGAGTCTGATGTAGATCTCGTGTACTATGGATTTCCATATGTTGCACTGGCGGCTCTCGCGGGATTTCAAG
>QKJM01000555.1 GCA_003249315.1 Archangium sp. | reverse complement strand
CACCCTCGCCACCACGGTGGCCGCCGCCGTGGGGCACCCCTCCGCCGAGTGGACTCCCGAGTCCCTCCTGGATGTCTCGGATCGGATCTCCTCCCAGGCGCCACTCACCGCGCTGGCGCTCGTCTCCGCCGCCGGACAACGCCTCCACTGGCGCGAGGACTCGGCCCGCCGCCTGCGCTCCCTCCGCCGTCATCCGAATGTCGCAGTACGCGCCGCCTCTCGCGCCATCGTCACCGCGGTGGAGTAATATCACCCTCCTCGCACACCCCCTTCACCTCGTCTCTCTCCATACACTCCCATGACCGACTTCATCGAAGTCCATGACGACGCCCTGGACAGCAAGCTGTGCCAGGAGATCATCGAGAGCTTCAACAAGAGCCCCCGCGTCACCCGAGGGCGCACCGGCAATGGCGTGGATATCGCCAAGAAGGACAGCTACGACATCCACCTCAACGTCCACCCCGAGTGGATGCCGACGCTCCAGAAGATCGTCCAGGCCGCGGACCCGCTGCTCAAGCAGTACCTGCGCAAGTACGTCTACACGCTGATCGGCGCCGTCTCCCCGGCGATCAAAGACCCCAAGACCGGCCAGCAGGTGACGCTCACCCAGGAGAACTTCGCCGAGTTCGGAGAGCCCCACCTCAACGAGCTCGTCGGCATGTTCTACCGTTACGGCGGCTTCAACGTGCAGAAGTACCTCAAGGGCTCCGGTGGCTATCCGCACTGGCACTCGGAGATCTTCCCCAAGGATGTGGACTGCGAGCCGCTGCACCGGGTGCTCGCCTTCCAGTTCTACCTCAATGACGTGAGCGAGGGCGGGGAGACCGAGTTCTTCTACCAGGAGAAGAAGGTGCAGCCGAAGGCCGGCCGGATGCTCGTCTTCCCCGCGGGCTTCACCCATACCCACCGGGGCAACGTCCCCAGGTCCGGTGACAAGTACGTCATCACCTCCTGGGTGATGTTCCACCGCGCCGAGCAGATTTATGGCGCCCCCGCCAGCGCGCCCCCCGGTCGCCAGGCGGGGTAAGTGGCAATAGAAAAACAGCCGGGGATCATGGCACTGTGCCATGACCCCCGGCCGCCCCCTCTCTAGAACTTCTCGAGTCCCTTACAGCGTGGACTTGTAGAGCAGCCGGTTCGGCGTCCCGCTCACGTTGCCCGTGATGACGTTGGCCGAGGCGTTGTTCACCAGCCACGAGTTGATGGTGGACTGGGACGCGTCACCGTAGGTGTGCTTGTAGAGAGCCGCCGTGCCGGCCACGTGCGGGCTGGCCATGGAGGTGCCGCTGATGGTGGCCGTCCCACCGCCGTACCAGGCAGAGGTGATGCTCGAGCCCGGAGCGTAGAGGTCCACGCAGCTCCCGTAGTTGGAGTACGAGGCCCGGGCGTCCGTGTTGGTGGAGGCGGCCACCGTGGTGACGGCCGTGGCGCCGGCCGGCGAGTAGTTGCAGGCGTTCGCGTTGCTGTTGCCCGCCGCCACCGCCACGAATACGCCCGCGTTGGCCAGGTTGGTCACCGCGGTGTTCATCGAGGTGGAGGCACCGCCGCCCAGGCTCATGTTCGCCACCGCCGGCTTGATGTGGTTGAGGCGCACGTAGTCGATGCCGGCGATGACGCCCGAGGAAGTACCCGAGCCGCTGCAGTTGAGCACGCGCACGCCGCGCAGCTTGACCGCCTTCGCCACACCGTAGGTGGTGCCACCCACGGTGCCCGCCACGTGCGTGCCGTGGCCGTTGCAGTCCTCACCGTTGCCACCAACCGAGTCGAACACGTTCTGCGCCCGCGTCCCGAACTGCGGGTGGTCCGAGTCGATGCCCGTGTCGATGATGTACGCATACACCGTGGAGCCGGTCCGGGTGTAGGTGTACGTCCCGTTCAGCGGCAGGGTCTTCTGGTCGATCCGGTCGATGCCCCAGGTGGCGCCGCTCTGGGTGGTATCCTGCTCCACCAGCTGATCCTGCTCGATGTACTCCACGTTCGGGTTGTTGCGCAGCGCGGTGAGCTGGCCCTGGTTGAGCGTGGCCGCGAAGCCGTTGAGCACCGCCTGGTACACGATCCGCGGCGACACGCCCGCCACCGCCGCCACCGAGCGCGAGTCCGCCCCGTCCTTCAGCTTGATGATGTACTCACCCTCGATGCCACGGCCCGCCTCGGCCATCAGCAGCGGGGCCTCGGTCTGACCGAGGGCCTCCGCCTCCACGTTCATATCCAGCTCGCTACCACCACAGGCCGCCAGCGTGAAGACAGACCCCAGGAACAACGCATTACGGAAGTTGCGCACGTGAACTCCTCTCCTACGAGAGATGACTACGGGGAATGGCACGAGAGATGACTACGGGGAATGGCAGGAACGCAAAACCAACAACACTATAAGTGAACCCGGAAAAGACTTTCAACAGAAAACATCTGAACACCAGGCATTCCAGATTCTGAAAATCCGACCCGGCGAACCAGGGGGACATACCCAGACAAGACACGACCACGAGCCCGCGGCCCACGCCGTTCAGTCTGTATTTACATTTTCAGCAAAGATTCAAAGCAAGGACTTGCAGAGCAACCGGGCCGGCCCCCAGCTCGAGACCGATGCAGTTGCACCTCAAATCATTCTCCAGCAATGAGCTGATGAGAAAACAAGGCGCGTCGTCTTGGCTCTCGAGAAAGGACCGCTCCATCGCGGCCACGCACGGGTGAAGACGGCAGACCCCAGCAACAACGCACCGCTAACCGCTCGCATGGGCACTCCTCCTCCTCTGAATACAGAGGGTGGGATGATGCGCGACGGAAGGTACGCCAAGTCGTAATCTGGTTACAAGACGGTAATACGCTCTTACCGAGAATTAAGTAAGAGCATAGAAATATGGCTTTGATGTAACCGGATTGCGAGAGACGTCAGGAGGAGCGAGAGGGTGCCCGGGGCGGCAGCACCAGGGGCCAGAGCTCGCGCAGGTCGGCGCGCAGGTCTGCGGCACCGGGGTAGCGCTCCTCCGGGTGCTTGCGCAGCAGCTTCAGCACCACGCGCTCGAAGGGCTCGGGCAGCAGGGGGCAGAGGGTGCGCGGGGGCACCGGAGGCTGCTGCACGTGGAGGAACATGAGGGGCATGGCCTGCGGGTGTCGGAAGGGGAGCTGCCCGGTGAAGAGCTCGTAGGCCACCACGCCCAGCGCGTAGAGGTCCGTCGCGGGGGAGATGGGGTGCGCGCCAGAGACCTGCTCGGGGGCCATGTACTCGGGGGTGCCGAGCAGCGCGCCCTGGTGGGTGACGCCCGCCACGTGCGAGCTCTTGGCCAGACCGAAGTCCATCAGCTTGAGGATGCCCGGCCGGGCGAGGAAGAGGTTGCCCGGCTTGACGTCGCGGTGAAGCACGCCGCAGCCGTGGGCATGCTCCAGCGCGGCCGCCGCGTGGGTGAGCCACCGCAGCGCCTCACCCAGCGTGGGGCGGAGCTCCTGCAGCCGGCGTCTGAGGTCCATCCCCACCAGCAGCTCGGTGGTGATGAAGTGCCGATCCCCATCCACCCCCACGTCGAAGACACGGACGATGTTGGGGTGGTGGAGGCCCTGCGCGTGCTCCACCTCCTGGCGGAAGCGGGCAATCAGGGAGGCGTCCGCACCCGGCACGGCCAGCACCTTGAGCGCCACCCGCTCGCCGATGGAGAGGTCCGTCACCTCGTGAACCACCGCGCTGCCACCCGAGCCCAGCCAGCGCTCCACGCGGTAGCGCCCGGCCACCACCTGCCCCGGCACCAGCCCGCGAACGGTGGGTTGGGCGGGGTTCGCGCGGACGCTCCCGCTGCTCACGCCCAGCAACTGCGTGCGCGCCGGGCCACTCCCGTGCGAGCGCGACACTCCTCCCGGCACGGCCCCGGGGGCCCGAGATGGAGGAGGAACCGCCGCCCCCTCGGGCTCGAGATAGCTCACTCCGTCGCCGTCGTGCTCCTCGTCCGACAAGGCGCGCTCCCTCCTGGGGCCAGGGGATCAGCCCACGAGCAGCGACACGTTCGACGCCGCCATGTTCCCTTCGATGTCCAGGTGCGGCGTGGGCAGGTTGTACTCGGCCGCCGCCGTGGTGGCCTCCATCATGATGGGGCCTGAGATTTCGGGCGGCTCGCCGCGGCACAGCAGCTCCACCACGTGCTCCACCGTCCACCGCCCGAGCCGATGGATGGACACCTGGCCGTTGTCCACCCGTGCCGAGTCCTTCAGCTCCGTGCTGACCGCCAGCTTCTCATCCACCGAGGCCCCGAGGTAGCCACGCGCCAGCGTCAACACCCGCTCCACCACCGCGTTCCACGCCTGCAAGTGAGAACGGTCCTGGGCCTCGTCCATGATGTCCAGGCCCACCTGCAGCCGCTCCATCCGCTCCAGGAACTGCTGCACCAGCGGACCGTGGATGATGCGCCCGTGCTGCGGCGCGATGATCTCCACCGGAGGATCCAACTCGCGGATCGTCCTCACCACCCGCTGCAGCGCCTGGTTCACCGGCATGTAGATTTGATGGAAGGCGCGGATGCCGGTCCAGTCCGACTCGTCCGCCCACAGACCCTGCGCGCTGACCTCCGTGACGCCGCCGAACAGGTCCCCCGAGAAGAGCACCCGGGTCTCCGGGTCATAGAGCATCACCGCCCCGCGGAAGTGGCAGAAGGGCGAGGGCACCGGCAGCAACCGATGGCCGGTGGGCACGTTCAGCCCGTGGCTGAACTTCTCCGTGGCGATGAAGCGGGCGCGCGGCAGGTTCTGGTGGATGATGAGCCGCCAGGTGTCCTCCGAGCACAGGATGCCCGCCTTGGGCGCGTAGCGCGCCGAAATCAAGCTCGCCGAGGAGCCGACATCCGGATCCTGGTGGTTGATGAAGACCGCGCTGAGCCGATCCAACCCACCGATGAGGCTCGTCACCTTGGTGGACACCGTGGCGAAGTCACTGCTCGAGCCGGGATCGACGAGCAGGTTGAACTCGTTGGGTCGGCCCGTCTTCGGGTCCGCCCCTCGAAAGCGCCGCAGGTAGGGGTTGGCGTAGAAGATGTTGCCCGGCTCCCGCTTGCCCACCCAGTAGGTCTCGGGAGCAATCTCCACGGGGACGAGCCGCAAATCGTCGATCTGGCTGTCTGCGGGGCGGATGTTGCTCGGCGGGGTATTTCGGTTCGGGAACGTCATGCTGCTTCTCGCGAGGACTTGCTAGGGGAGGTGTACCGTGTAACGAACAGACGGCCTCCTCCTATAGCAGGGCCCGGGCCCAATGCCCGGAAATAGCACCGCATCTCGACGCCCGGACGCCCGCCCTCCCCTGCCCGTCCAATGGAAGCAGCAAGCGCTCCCTCAGGGCGCCTGGGGAGCGTCCCGGCCCTCCAGCTCGTCCAGGTGATTGCGGGCCTCCTCCACGTCCCGGTTGAACTCGTCCAGGTGGCGCTGGCGCTCCTCGCTCTGCCACTCAGCTTCTGAGAAAGCCTCGAGGGAGTACGTCCGGCTGGTATGGATGTAGCCAGGGAGCGTTGCCATCAACTCCCGGTCAGGATCTCCCCGCTCCAGGAGCAGGAACCCCTCGACGTCCCG
>QKJM01000625.1 GCA_003249315.1 Archangium sp. | reverse complement strand
GAGTGGTCGTTCGCGGGGCCGGAGGAAGGGGTGGGGGCCATCCAGAGCTGGAGCGGGCGGGAGGTGGGCAACGGCTCGCTCATCCTCCGCCAGGCGGACCCCAGGAGGGGCGTGGCCTACGAGATGTCGATGGAGCACGGCCGGCACACCATGCGCGGGCGCCTCGAGTTCGAGCCGGAGGGTGGGAGCACGCGGGTGACGTGGGTGGACGAGGGGGACCTCGGGGCCAACCCGCTGGCGCACTACCTGGTCCTGCTCATCCAGCCGACGCTCGGGAGGGATCTCGAGGAAGGTCTCGCCCGGCTCAAGGAGCGGGTGGAGGAGAGCCCCTTCCCGGTGAAGTCCGGGTCGGAGTCCGCTCCGGTGGAAGTGGCGCCCGTGGCGGTGGACTCGGGTTCGCTGCCGCCGGTGCGGGTGTTGCCTCCGCTGCCGGAGGCCGCGCTGGGGGACGGAGGAATGGGGAAGGCCCTGGCGGAGGAGCAGGCCACGCTCGGGGACGGAGGGGTGAGGATGCCCCTGGAGCAGGCCACGCTCGGGGACGGAGGAATGGGGAAGGCCCTGGCGGAGGAGCAGGCCGTGCTGGGGGACGGAGGGGTGAGGAAGGCCCCGGCGGAGTCGCATGCCGCGCTGGGGGATGCAGGGGTGAAGAAGGCCCTGGCGGAGGAGAGCGTGCTCATGGACGGCGGAGTGCGGGCGGTTGCCGCCCCGGCGGAGGCCGCGCTTGGGGAGGAGGACTCGCCGAAAGAAGGCCTGGCCTCGGAGGGCACGGTGGTGGTTCCCGTCCAGCCCTAGGGCCACGGCCTCGGGGGTGATTGCCGCGCCAGTGTCGGCGCGACGACGCGCTCTTGCCCACGAGGACAGTGTTGGCGCTCCCGTGCCGTGTGCAGTGTGGCGGGAACTCCGGCGAGCGAGGCGAGTCCCGCCAATCCCGTGGCCGGGCGAAGGAGCCTATGATCGATGAGGTGGATCATCGCCTGAGGGCCTGGGTGGGGCGCGTGCTGGGCGAGGTGCCCGTCTGCCTGGGGCTGCCGGCCCGCGAGTCGGTGGAGCGTGGCGTGGGGCTGTACCTGCTGGAGCTTGGCCCGGCGGCGCGGGAGCGGACGATGCGTCGGCCGCTGCTCCGGGTGTCGCTCTGCTACCTCGTCACCGCGGGGGCGGGCACGCCGGAGGAGGCGCACCACCTGCTGGGCGAGCTCATCTTCGCGGCGATGGAGGAGCCGGCGTTCGAGGTGGATATGGCGCCCGTGCCGGTGGAGCTGTGGAGCGCGCTCCAGGTGGTGCCGCGGCCGGCGTTCCGTCTACGCGTGCCGCTGGAGCGCGAGTCGTTCATCCGACCGGTCAATCCGACTCGAAGAGCCTGCGGAGATAGGCCTCTCGGTTGAGGAGGAAGTCCCGGGTGAGGGAGTAGTGCTCGGTCTGCTCGTACTCCACCTCGGAGATGCCCTGATCCGAGAGGTGGTAGAGCGTCGCGTCGGGGTAGGCGAGCAGCAGGGGGGAGTGGGTGGAGATGATGAACTGGCAGGACTCGCGCACCAGGTCATGGATGGAGCGCAGCAGGGCGAGCTGACGCTGGGGGGAGAGGGCCGCCTCGGGCTCGTCGAGGATGTAGAGGCCGTTGGCCCAGAAGCGCTCCCGCACCAGGGCGAGGAAGGCCTCGCCGTGGGAGATTTCGTGGTGGTGGACGGAGCCGTGGCCCCGCATGGCGTCGGGGTTCTTTTCGATCTCCGTGGCGACGTTGAAGAAGCTCTCGGCGCGGAGGAAGTAGCCCGTCCTGGGGCGGCGGGTGCCGCGGACGACGCGCAGGTGTTGGTGGAGATCGGACTCTGACGGGCGGGTGGAGAAGTTGAAGTTGCGGCTGCCGCCCTCGGCGTTGAAGCCGGCGGCCACGGCGATGGCCTCGACGAGGGTGGACTTGCCGCTCCCGTTCTCTCCGACGAAGAAGGTGACCTGGGGGTGGAGCTCGAGGGTCTCCTCCAGGCCGCGAACGGCGGGGATGTTGAAGGGGTACTTGGAGGTTTGGGGGAGGGCGTCGTCCTTCAGCGTCACGGAGCGCAGGAAGGTGTCCATGCCGCCCGTGAAGCCTCCCTCGGTGCGCTTCGTGCGTGCCATGCCGTCCCAGCCATACCACCCGCCTCCAGGCCCCACCATTGGCGCGAGCCTCCACGCGGGTGGGCCGCCTGCCTGAGGGGAGCGGCTTGGAAGCGAACCCCAGCAGCCTTCCGATTCGACGCACCGCGCCTTGATTCCACTGTAAGCAGGTGTGTTAAGCGCAATGAGAAACCTGAATCAGTTTTCACCTTGAACGAGGAGGGGAGTTCATGAAGTGCGCGGTGCGCATGGGAGCGGTTCTCTGTCTGGTGGTATCCGCTGGCGCCTGGGCCGAGGAGGGTGGAACGGTTCGGGGAACGGTGTACGTCCTTGGGAACGAGCCGTTACCGGAGGCTCAGGTGGTGGTGGTGGGGACGGAGCTGGTGGCGACCACCAACGCCGAGGGGCAGTTCGAGCTCCACAACGTTCCTCCCTCGAAGCAGGAGTTGAAGATCTCCTTTCCGGGCTACGTGGAAGGCTCTCGCTCGGTGACGGTGGAGGCGGGGCAGGTGGCCTCGGTCGAGGTGGATCTGGAGATGGATGAGCAGTTCGGCGAGGAGATCGTCGTGACTGGCTCGAAGTTCGGGGAGAAGCGGCTCGAGTCCCCGGTCACGGTGGAGACGGTGGCGGGGAAGACGATCCAGATGGCCGGAGGCGTCTCGTACGTGTCGGCGCTGTCGGTGATGAAGGGCGTCGACTACACGGACAACGGCATCAACGAGAAGCGCATCTCCACGAGAGGTTTCAACACCCAGTTCAACTCACGCATGCTCACCCTGGTGGATGGGCGGTTGGCACAGTTGCCAGGCAGTGGCCTGCCGCTGGGTGGCCAGTTGCCCACGCCCAACCTCGATGTGAAGTCCGTGGAGGTGGTGGTGGGCCCCGCGTCCGCGCTCTATGGCGCCAATGCCCACGCGGGCGTCGTCAACGTCCTCACCAAGTCTCCCTGGGACGAGTCGGGAGCCTCGGTGGTGCTGCGCGGCGGCAGCCAGGAGCTGCTGGATGGCTCCGTGCGTGTAGCGGGGACGGTCTCCAAGAACTTCGGCTACAAGTTCAACGGCCAGCTCCTGCGCGGCATGGACTTCGCGCCGAGCCGGGCCTTGCCCTCCCACTACTATGGCAGCACCAGCCTCCCGCTCGTCTTCGAGGGGGACATGCTGAAGGATTATGAGACTCGCGTGGCCAAGGCGGAGGGCTTCCTCTACTACCGGGCCGGAGATTGGAACCTCAAGGGCGGCTATGGCTTCTCGCTCTATGACGGGGTGACGCTCACCAACGCGGGGCGCAACCACCTGCGCGGCTGGCAGGTCCACTACCAGACCGTCTCCGCCAGTCATCCGAACTGGTTCGTCCAGGTGACGCGCACCGCCAGCGACGCGGGCGGCTCGTATCAGTTGGATCGACTGGCGAGCGTCGTCCAGCGCAACGGTGGCATCTCGGGCGGCCCCTCCTCGCTGGATGAGGTTCGCGATCAGATCAAGTTCGTCGACCACAGCCAGCTCATCGACTCGGAGCTGCAGTACCAGAACGAGTTCGGTGGCGTGAAGCTCATCACCGGCCTCCAGTTGCGCCTGTACAACCCGAGCTCCGACGGGACGTACCTGGCCGACATCAATGGCACGACCCTGAGCGCCACCGAGTTCGGTGGCTACGCGCAGGCGGACTACTCGCTGCTGCGAGACACGTTGCGGCTGGTGGCGGCCGCGCGGCTCGATACGCACTCCAACTACGCGCCACAGTTCAGCCCCAAGGGCGCGGTGGTCTACAGCCTGACCCGGACCCAGCACCTGCGCCTGGGCTACAACCGCGCGTTCAAGAGCCCCACCATCCTCGAGAACTACCTGTTCATCAACAACACCCTGCTGGGCAACCGGACCGGCTTCCTCATCAAGGACGCGGCGGGGAACCTGTTGTCGGAGATCCGTCCGCTGGTGCCCGAGCAGGTGGACTCGGTGGAGCTGGGCTACAAGGCGACCTTCTTCAACCGGCTCCTGGTGGATGTCGTCGGCTACCACTCGTGGTACCGGGACTTCATCAGCTCGCTGACCGGTCGGAGCAATCCCGCGCAGGGCACCTATGCCTTCTATCCGGATGGTCGGCCGGTGGCGGAGGGGACGCCCGCGGAGGGCACGCTCTCGACCTACTCCAACTTCGGCCGGTCACGCGTGGCCGGGCTGGATGTCGGGGTCGAGTACCAGCTCACCCCGCAGATACTGCTCAATGGCAGCGCCTCGTACATCCGGCTGCTCAGCTTCCAGAACTCGGATCCAACGCAGAAGGCTCTCCAACTGAACGTGCCGGATCTGAAGCTCAAGGCCGCCATCACCCTGCAGGACCTGGTGGTGAAGAACTCGTACTTGCGGCTCTTCGGCCGCTACCAGTCGGCCTTTACGTTCGCCTCGGGCCGGTGGGACAGCGGCGTGTTCTTCCAGGATGGCAGGGTCCCCGCGCGCTTCGTGATGGACCTGGCGCTCGGCTACACCTTCGACAACGGCCTGTCGGTGAGCGCCAACGCCTTCAACCTCCTGGATGACAAGGGGGTGGATGTCCTCGGCTCGGCCCCCAGCGGGCGCACCGGCTACGTCCAGCTCTCGTACTCGTACCCGGGGCTCGACTTCTAGACGGGCCATCCTCGGCGGTGGCGAGGGTGCTCCTCGCCACTGCCTGCCCGTGGCGAAACGCCTCTACTGGCAGGTGATCGACGAGAAGATGTCGTAGCACTGGTTCTTGCTGCCGCTGCTCTGGGCGACCCAGCGAGTGCCGTCGAAGGTCACGTAGGAGCTCTCGTCCTCGCCGCAGCCCACCGTGTAGCTGGCCATCGAGGCGTAGCCCTCCTCCTGGCAGAAGCGGTTGCCGTTGGTCGTGGTCTTCCAGATCTCGTCTTGCTGGCCATACTGGTTGGCGCGCTTCGGCCAGATGAACATGTCCGGGCAGGCGTTCGCGAAGGATTGGGTTCTGGTCTTGTTGCCGGACGTCGGACAGTGGGTGACGTTGTTCAAGCTGTCGATGATCATCGGGTAGGCCTTCACCTCGAAGGTGTGAGGGCCGCAACTCACCGGGCTGTAGCTGAAGTTCCAGATGCCGGAGCGGGTATCGCTCCTGAGCTCCTGCACGGCTCTCAGCACGCCATCCACGTAGTAGTCCAGGTGTATCGTGTTGGCCGGGTAGGTCACCGCCCATTCCCCGTAGCCGGCCGCGACCCCGTCATATGAGCTGAAGTCCAGGATGGTGAGGCTGGAGACGCTCGCCCCGGCGCACAGCGAGTCTTCCCGAGTGCCCAGCGCCTCCTCGGAAGGGGCCAGCCCGTTCTCGGGCGCGCCACCACAGGCGGCCAGCATCAGCCCAGACAGCAGGACGGGAAGCGAAGATCGAACCAGGTCACGACTCACCATGAGGCACTCCTCCAGAGCAGGAACATCACTCCCTTCATTCTGTCATGTCGTGTATTTCTCGAAATACTCGAATTGTAACGTTTTCATGA
>QKJM01000419.1 GCA_003249315.1 Archangium sp. | reverse complement strand
CTCGTGCGCCAGTCCCGGCCGGTAGCTCGTTCCGCCAGGGTCCTTCTTCACCCGGCCGGCGAGGTAGTCCGGAATCGTCTGGGCCGGGGCGAAGTACTTCCCTCCGCCCAGCTCGTACGCCTTGCGCTCCCAGTGACGCTGGAACTCCAGGCCCGCCAGGGGGCCGTGGAAGCCACTGCGCTCGAACTCCTGCACGGACACCGTCACCACGATGCCCGCGTTGGCGTACTTCGCGTTGCGGCGCGAGTTGCTCATCCCGTTGGTGCATTGCAGCCCCTCCTCGGTGGGAGTGGGCACGACGATTCCGCCCGGGCACATGCAGAACGAGTAGACGCCCCGCACCTCGCCATTCACGTCCAGGTTCTCCGCCAGCTTGTAGTCCGCGGGCGGCAGCCGCGGGTTCTTCGCCGCGTTCCCGTACTGGATGGAGTTGATGAGCCCCTGTGGGTGCTCGGCTCGGAAGCCGAGGGCGAAGGGCTTGGGCTCCACCACCACCTGACCCTCGGCGGCGAAGCGCTCGTACAGCTCGCGCGCCGAGTTGCCCGGTGCCAGCACCACGCGATCGCTCTCCAGCGTGCGTCCGTCCACCAGCTCCACCCCCGCCATCCGCCCGTCGCGGTAGAGGAGGCGCTCCACCTTGTGCTCGAAGAGCACCTGGCAGCCGCCGGCGATCAGCTCCTCGCGCAGCTTCGCCACCGCGCCCGGCAGCAGGTCCGAGCCGATGTGCGGCTTGCCTTCGATGAGGATCTGATCCGGCGCCCCGCAGCGCGCGAAGGTCTCGATCACCTTGCGCACCAGGGGGTGGTTGATGCGCGTGGACAGCTTGCCGTCCGTGTACGCGCCGGCGCCGCCCTCCCCGAAGCTCATGTTGCTCTCGGGATCCAACGAGCCGTCGCGCATCAGCTTCGCCACGTCCTTGCGCCGCTCCACCACATCCTTGCCGCGCTCGAGGAGGATGCTGCGCACCCCGCGTTCCATCAGCGCCAGCGCGCAGAAGAGGCCCGCGGGCCCCGTGCCGATGATGAGGGGCAGCTTCTCCGGCTCCTTCACCCGCTGGGGGGGCTCCGGCGGTGGCGGCGTCTCGCTCACGTCCGGCGGCAGTCGCGCGGGCGTGCGCCCTGCGGCCAGCTCCACCTCCAGCGTGTAGATGTAGCGAGGGCTCCCCTTCTTGCGCGCGTCCAGTACCGAACGCACCACCCGCACCGAGGCCAGCTCCTCGCGCCCCACGCCCAGCTTCTCGGCCGCTCGCTGGCTCAGCAGCTCCTCCGGCTCGTCCAGCCACAGCCCGATGTTGTTCACCCGATACGCCATGCGCTGCTCTTCTCCTGAAGCGGGGGTTGGGGGGCGCGTATCTGCGCCGGCCGACCCCCTGAATGCAAGCTGTTGAACACCGGGAATCGCTCCAGGTGCGAACCCGGTGATGCACTCCGAGGCGCCATTCCCCCGCAAGGAGGACGGAGTGCGAAGAGACCTTCGCAGCCCCGGAGGCGCCTGCTCACCCCCCAGAGTCCTTCAACCGCCCGAGAGTAAAGAGGAATCCGTCTGGAAGGTGACTGCTGGCACGCGGGTTGAAGTGCTCGGCCGTCGTGATTAGCGCGGCACCCCCGACCTGGAGGTCACGTCCTTGAGCACCGACAAGAAGGGCACCCGAATCCTGGCGCGGACGTTCTTCAACCAACTGCGCGCCAGCGGCTACACGCCCACCCAGATCATCGGCCTCGCCACCGAACTGCTGGATCTGGTGACGGAAGACATCAAGGGCGTCGACAAGCTGGCCGCTCAGGCGGCCCCCGAGACCCGGAAGGACTTCCGTCAGGAGGCCTGAGGGAGTAGAATCAACTCTTGTCCCTAGCGGGCGACCGGGCTCCGGGCAGGCCCCGGGTCCCGGTTCCGCCCCCTAGGAGGCATGTCGTGTCAGGCGGCTCCGCTCACGGGCGGAGGCCCCGGCGACCACCAGCAGACCCGCATCCATGGCGGTGAAGACGGAGCTGGCCGTCTGCTGTGCGAGGGCCCCGAGCAGGGCGCAGCCCGCGGTGAACGCCAGCACGTTCGTCCAGGCGGGACGTTGCACCGGTATCACCAGCACCGTCACGCACGCGGCGAGCGGCACGCCCAGCACCACCTGGCGGGCGATCTGCGGCCCGCTGGCCGTCACCGTCCCCCAGTTGTGTACGAGAATGGCGGCGAAGATGACCACGGTGCCCAGCGCGAGCACCAGCACGCCCGCGGCCGCCGTGTCCTTGGTGAGGCGGGCCTTCTCGTCGAAGTGACGGGTGGCCAGATCCACCAGGTGCTCGAGTGCGCTGTTGAGGATTTCGGCGAAGAAGATGAGCAGGACGCAGAAGATGAGCGTCACCTTCTCCGCCAGCCCGAGATGGATGCCGCTGCCCACCAGCCCCACCAGCACGGCGGAGATGAGGTGGATGCGCATGTTCCGCTGATGGACGACCGTGTGGATGAGTCCGTTCCAGGCATGGCGGAAAGATGCAAGCAGGGCGGATGCGCCCCCGAAGGGAGGGGACGGTGGTGGTGCCTCGGGAGGGGGGAGCGGCTGAGGAGAGAGGGCAGGCGAACTCATTCGCGGCACAGGTTAGCGGGCGGGCTGGCTGGGTCCACCGGTTCGAGCAGGTGGATTTGCGGCATTCGTGCGCGGGGGCCTAACCTCCTGGCCCCCTATGGCTCTTCCTGTTTGTTCCCGACCTGCTTGCTGGGCGCTGGCCCTGCTGCTCCTCCTGCCCGCCATGGGCCGGGCCCACGAAGATTCGCTCCCCCAGGACTGTGGGCTGGAGCCTCCCGACGCGGTGTACGTGCCGCTTCCCGGACCCCGGCCGTATGAGCAGGGCTGGAAGCCCTCCGAGCCACCACTCGTTCGTCGGGAGGTGTCGGGGAGCGGACTCTCGGCGCTCTCGGGAGTGCCGCATACGCGCGTTCGCACTGGCGCGCTCTCGGGGAAGACGGTCTACCTGAGCCCGGGGCACGGCTTCTTCCGCAGCGCTTCGCAGGGCCAGTGGGTGACTCAGCGCCCCAATACGAATGACGTCATCGAGGACCTGGTGTCCATCGAGACGCTCAACCAGTACCTGCTGCCGATGCTGGCGGGGGCCGGGGCCACGGTGGTGCCCGTGCGCGAGGCGGATCTCAACGCTCGCATGGTCATCCTCAACAACGGTGGGGAGGGCTACACGGAGGAGGGGTCGGCGGATCTCTTCTCCACCTCCACGCTGCCAGGCTGGGGGCCGCCGCCGATGCCCATGGGGTCGGACGTGGAGCCCTTCTGGCTGGGGGGAAACCGGCTGATGAAGGTCTCCTCCACGGCCACCGCGAGCGCCACCTGGGCACCCACGATTCCGGCTGATGGCACCTATCACGTCTACGTCTCCTACAGCGCGTACTCGGCGCGGGTGCCGGACGCGCACTACGTGGTGCGGCACGCGGGTGGGGAGAGCCACTTCCGGGTGGATCAGCGCCGCCACGGGGGCACCTGGGTGCTGCTGGGGCGCTTCTTCTTCCGGGCGGGCTTCCACCCGGAGAAGGCGTCGGTGGTGGCGCTCAACGATTCGGCGAATGGGGGCAACGTGTCGTTGGACGCGGTGCGCTTCGGCGGGGGGAGCGGCGTCATCGGCGACGCGTCCGTGGAGGCCCTGCCGCGTCCGCGCTTCGAGGAGTGCGCGCGCTACCACACCCAGTTCAGCGGCGCGCCGCCTTCCGTCTTCGCGGCCTCTGGCGTCAACGGCCTCTCCAACGAGCGCAACGACGACATCGCCTCGCGCCCGCGCTTCGCCTCCTGGCTGCACGAGGAGGGGGAGGACGCGGTGTATGTTGCCTGGCACACCAACGCCTCCGGGCTCTCCGTGCCCGATGACCGCTTCCGGGGTACCGAGGCCTACGTCTATGGCCCCAACCGCGTGGGGGAGCCGTACAACTTCCGGGGCGTGGTCGGCAGCGACGTGCTCGCGCGGGCGCTGCTGGACGAGCTGGGGACGGACATTCGCGCCGCGGTGGATCCGAACTGGAAGGTGCGCACGCTGCGCTCGGCCAGCTTCATCGAGCTGAACCCGGCCCACAACCCGGAGATGCCGGCCGTGCTGCTGGAGGTGGCCTATCACGACCACCCCCTGGACGCCGCGCACCTGAAGGAGCCGGAGTTCCGCCGCGTGGCCGCGCGCGCCATCCTCCAGGGGATCATCAAGTACTTCGCCGCGAGGGACGGCACCGAGCCGATCCTGCCTCCCGAGCCGCCCTCCGCGGTGCTGGCGCGCCACGTCACGGAGGGGCAGGTGGAGGTGCGCTGGCTCGAGCCGCCCGTGGACCCGGCGGAGACGAGCGAGCACGCGGCCATCGCCTACCGCGTCTATCAGAGCGAGGACGGGCTGGCCTGGGATGAAGGGACGGAGACGGAGTTCTCCCCCTTCCCCGTGACGCTGTCTCCGGGCTCCACGCGCTACTTCCGCGTGGCCTCGCTCAACGCGGGGGGCGAGTCCTTCCCCTCGGAGGTGGTGGGAGTGCGCGTGCCCGAGGCGGGCCAGGTGCCGGAGGTGCTGGTGGTGAATGCCTTCCGCCGCCTGGACGCGGCCCTGGCGCGCGTGGACGACCTCTCGTCGTACGGCCTGGGGGCGCCGCTGCGCGTGCTGTTGGAGGCGATGAACGACGGCACCGCCCTGCGCCGGCACGGCGACGCGGTGGCCCTGCACGCGGTGGCCTTCGATGGGGCCACCGACGAGGCGCTCACCGCGAGCCTCGTCATGCCTGGGAACTACCGGGTGGTGGACTGGTTCACCGGACGGGGTGGGGCAGGGGGGGCGGGGCCCTCCTCCGCCGAGCGGGATCTGCTGCGCACCTACGTTACCGGGGGTGGCCACTTGCTGTTGTCGGGCAGCCATGTGGCCTCCGCGCTCTCCGCGGGGGAGCCGGAGGATCTGTCCTTCCTGTCCGACATCCTCTCCGCTTCGCTGGAGACGGGGGAGCCGTCTCTCTCCGTGGAGGGGCGCGAGGATGGGTGGCTGGCGGGCCTCTCCGGTGCGGTGCTCGACGACGGGACGCGCGGGGCCTTCCCGGTGGGCCTCACCGACGTGCTGGTGCCCCAGCCGGGGGCCTCCTCGGTGCTGGACTACCTGGGCTCGAGCCTGTCCGCGGGTGTGGCCTCGGCTCCCGGCGGACAGGTGCTCTTCCTCGGCGTGCCCTTCGAGGGCCTCGTCAGCCCCTCCCAGCGCGGTTTCCTCATGGGCGCCTTCCTCGCGCGCACGGGCGTGCTGGCCTCTGCTCCCACCCCTCCGAGCGGGGAGGATCCCCCTCCTCCGGAACCCGGCGCGCCGAATGTGTGGGAGCCCGTCACTTCGGCCGACCCGGCGGTGCCCCGGCCTCCACCACCTCCGCCGCCGCCTCCTCCTCCCGACGTGTTGAACCGTCTTCCCGAGTTCTACGAGACCGCGGAGACGGGCTGCGGGTGTGCCTCGGGCGACGGCCTGGTGGCGGGAGCATGGCTGATGCTCCTGATGAGTGTTCAGCTTCGGCGTACTCGGCGTCGACGACCCTTCATGGATCGTTGACTCGGATGCGTTGCCTGCCTACGGTCGGCCGCCTTTTCCCA
>QKJM01000194.1 GCA_003249315.1 Archangium sp. | reverse complement strand
GTGCTGGCCCTGGAGCGCTCGGGGGTGGTGGACGTCAAGGCGATGCTCATCGAGGAGCTGGCCCGCGCGAGCGTCCACGCGGAGGCGGAGGAGATTCTCGGGTTCGATCTGTGTCTCTACGACACCCAGCCCTCGAGCCGCTCGGGAGCGTACGGGGAGTTCCTCCACGCGCCGCGTCTGGACAACCTGGCGAGCAGCCACGCGGCGGTGTCGGCGCTGCTGGCGATGAGCGGGCCGGCCGAGGCCACTTGCGGCGCGGTGCTGTACGACCATGAGGAGTGCGGCAGCCGCAGCGCCCAGGGGGCCGCGTCCCCGTTCCTGAGGGATCTGCTGGAGCGCATCACCCTGGGGCACTCGGACGGGCGAGGAGATGCGTTCCACCGGGCCATCCGTCACTCGTTCCTGGTGTCGGCGGACATGGCGCACGCGGTACACCCGAACTACGCGGTGATGCACGAGCCCAAGCACCAGCCGCTGATGGGGGCGGGCCCGGTGATCAAATCCAACGTCAACCAGGCCTACGCCACGGACGGCGAGAGCGCGGCGTACTTCACCGCGCTGTGTCGGGAGGCAGGGGTGACGCCGCAGCATTTCGTTACCCGGACGGACCTGGGGTGTGGAAGCACCATCGGTCCCATCACCGCGGGCGAGCTGGGCATCCGCACCGTGGACGTGGGCAGCCCCATGTTGTCCATGCACTCCATCCGGGAGATGGCCGCCGCCGCGGACGTGGCCGCCATGGTGGGGGTGCTGCGGTGCTTCTTCCGGTGAGGGGGTAGCGTGGTGAGGCGGTAGCCGACCTAGCCCTTGCCGAGGTGTCTCTCGAGGCCCATCAACAGGCGCTGAAGAGGTCCGAGAGACGCGTGGCGCTCAAGGCCCGGTCGAACCACAGATCCAGCGTCGCCACCTCCTTGCAGTCGAGGATGCGGCGGCGCGAACGGGCGTCCACTCGCACGCCGCGGGCCACGAGGATCCGCAGCACATCCTCGGCCCGCCCCTTGGTCAGCCCCTCGGCCCGCCCCTTGGTCAGCCCCTCGGCCCGTCCCTTGGTCAGCCCCTCGGCCCGTCCCTCGGTCAGCCCCTCAGCCCGTCCCTCGGCCTTCATCCTCTGACCCATCGTCTGCATCAGTTCCTCCGCTCTCCTCTGCGGCATGAGGGAATATAGTACCCTACGGACCTCGGTGTCCGTCACCTCGTCCCCCACCTCTTCCAGGTAGCGGACTATCGCCGTCAGGTCCTCCCAGCCCCGGGCACTCGTCCACACCTGCTGGAAGAGCGGCACCCAAGTCCCCAGCCGCGAGTTCAACTCCCGGGTGCGCACGTAGCGCAGCAGCACCAGCGCCAGCCTCACCAGCGCCGGCACATGGCGCGTCAGCAACTCCTCCTCCCCGTACAGTGTCAGATCGTCCAGTGCGTACTCCGGGTGCATCAACAGCCTCCTCACCCGCTCGTCCCGCAGTAGCTCGCCCTCCAGGCCCTGCATCTGCTCCAGGCTCGCCACCCGCCACCGGCGCCCCTTCCCGTGGTACAGCACCATCGCTACCACCGCCGGGGGCACCTTGCTCTTCGGGTGCTCCTGTCTCCAGTGCTCCCTCAGTCGGCTCCGGTAGCGCTCCACGCGCGCCGCCATGTACCTGTCCACCTTGGACTGGTGCTCGAGCACGAAGAGCAACGGTGCCCGACTGTCTTTCAGTCGGGCCGTGTACATCAGGTCGCTCCGGGTCAACTTCAGCTTCGGATCCACCACGGAGGCTTTCGCGGACTGGAAGGTGCCCCAGTCCACCCCGGCGACAAGCCGCGGCGGGAGCACCACGCGCAGCTCCGCGGACGCTTGCTCGGGTTGGCTGAAGATGTAGTGGATGAAGCGATCATGCGGACCGGACATGGCCCGTGGCACGAAGCACGACCCGGGCCATGTCCCGCGCAGAGGGAATCGGCTCGCGAGCACCGTCCACCCTGGGTACTCCTCGTCTCGCTCGCGAGACGGTCTCGCGATCTCCCCCATCTGCCTCGAGGTGGTGCCGAACGACCTTCGAGCTCGACACCCCGAGGCGACGGGGAAGGGTTCATGCTCGCGGGGGGCTAGCTCTTGGCATCCTGCCGAGGCTCGCGGCAGACGAACTCCGCGTCCTCGGATCCTTGCTCATCCTTCGCCGAAGCGAGCTGCTGAGAGCTGTCGGTGCGGACGGCGGCGCTGCAGATGTCCCACGCTCCACAAGTGATGACCTTGAAGGAACCCGGCAGGGCGCAGACAGTGTCACAAGGAGTGTTGAAGGTGCATACCTCGTCACAGTCCTTGGGCAGGGCCGAGGCGCTGAGCGGCGCCAGGGTCAGAACGGCGAGTGCGGTGCCAAAGGTCTTGAGCAGCTTGTTCATGGGGGCTCCTGGATGAGTTTGAGTAGCAGGTGAGAGTAGTTGATCCCGCATTTACTTCGCAACCCTTGGCTGGAGCCGGTCCAGTCCCTTCCGCACGGAAATGTTTCGACTGCCTCATGTGCTGCTAGGATGACCTTCGAGGTCAAAACCCCGAGGTGACGGGGAGGGTTGCATGCTCGCGGGAGGGGAGGAAGTCTCGATACAGCCAGGCGTGCAGGGGCAGGGCGCGAGGGTGGAGCGCCTGCGCGTGGTGGAGCACCTGGGGGCGGGCGGGCAAGGCTCCGTCTACCGGATGGAGGACGTGGCGCGTTCAGGGGATTTCTATGCGCTGAAGTTGGCGCTGAGGTCTGGGGATGGGCGCCTCGAGCGCGAGGCGGCGCTGCTGGGTGGGAAGGCGGAGCACCCCAACGTGGTGCGCTTCCACGGGCGCGTGGGTTGGCCGGACGCGCGGGAGGGACTGCGCGGCATCGTCATGGAGTGGGTGCCCGGCAGGCCGTTGCATCAGTGGGCGGAGCAGGAGAACCCGTCCTTCCGGAGGCTCGCGGAGGTGGGGGCGCGGGTGGCGCGGGTGCTGGGCGAGCTGCATGCGCGGGGCGTGCTGCACAGGGACTTGAAGCCCGAGGACATCCTCTTGCGTGAGTCGGACGGGGAGCCGGTGCTGCTGGACTTCGGGGTGGGCTGGTGCGAGGGGATGGGGACGCTCACCTCGACGCCGCTGCCGCCGGGGACGCTGCACCTGCGCAGCCCCGAATCGCTGCGCTTCCACTACGAGCGGAGCGAGCTGTCCTCGCGGCGCTATCATGGCACCCGCGCGGATGACCTGTACGCGCTGGGCGTGTGCCTGTACCGGGCGGCGACGGGGTACTACCCGTTCGCGCCCGGGGGACTGGCGGATGTGCTGGTCTGGTTCATCATGCACCGCGCGCCGCACGCGCCCGCGGACTTAAACCGGAGGATGCCGCGGGCGCTGGGCGAGGTGATCGCGAAGCTGCTGGCGAAGAAGCCGGAGGAGCGCTACCCGAGCGGCGAGGCCCTGGCGGAGGCGCTGGAGGCGGCGGTGGCCTCGGGCGAGCCGGAGGCGTGGGAGGCGCGCCTCTTCGAGTGGGAGGACGAGGAGAAGGGGCTCATCCGCCGGCCGGAGCCGCCCACTCAGCCCGAGAAACCCCCAGCTCCGGAGTCGGTGGAGCTACCGTCCGCGTCGAGGCTGGCGGCTCCCATCCGGCGCGAGCCCGTGCGAAGCGCGGTGCCAGGGCCAGCGAAGGAGCTGGGGCGCGGGTGGCCGTGGAGACGCTTGGGGGTAGCGGTGCTGCTGGGACTCGGCCTGGGCGGGGTGGGGGTGCGAAGCTGCTGGGGCCGCCATCCGCCTGGCGCGGACTCCACCCCCGCGGCCGTCGCCCCTTCCGCGACGCACTCAGAGGACAGTTCGATCGTGAAGACTCAGAAGACCTCCGGAACGCAGGACGAGAAGACGCGCAAGGGACTCGGGACCGCCGTGCTGCTGGGCTGTGTCGGGGCCGCCTGCGCCTCCGCTCCCCAGGCGGTGCGCAGTGGGCCTCCTCCCGAGGAGTGCCCTCCGGGCGCCGTGCAGGTGATGACCGAGAAGCTGGAGGTGCCACTGGATGAAGTATGGGATTCCATACTCGATGAGGGACAGTCCAGGCCCATCCCCGTCAGCGAAGGATATGCCGTGGCCGTGGTGCTCGAGGAGTTGGGGAACCAACCCCAGAGGGTTCGAGTATCCGGGAACTTCTATTTTGGAAAGGACCGTGTCTACGGCCGCTTCACCGAGGCCCTCCTGCCGAATGGTGAATTGGTTCCGGTCTGTCTTGAGATGTGGGAGGAGGGCAAGCGGGGCGCCGAGATAATGGAGCGCGGTCCCAGGCCGGACATCGTAGAAATCTTCTCCGTGGTGGACCTGATTTCCGTCGACCGCTTCGAATAGGACGCCCGTGCTCAGACCGATCCTCGCCATCCTCCTGCTGTGGGTGTCTCTCCTGGGGGCAGATGCCGCCGCGAAGCCTCGCACTCCGCGTGAGGGGGAACTGCTGATGGAGTTCATCGCCAGCGACTTCCTGGAGTTGGAGGAGCTGGTCATCGAATCCCTGCTGCTTACCAGGGAGGTCAACAGGCCCGCTGGGGGGGCTCTCTTCGCGCGCAAGGCCAGCAGCTATCGTTGCACCACCAGGACCCGAGGGGGACGGAGCATGGAGACCCACCTGATCGTGGCGGTGCGATTGGAGAACGGGGGCACACTTCCCTGGATGGTGGCGGGGGCGACGCTCTCCGCTGACGGAGAGGAGCTGCCGAGAGTGCATGTGTGGCAGGCGGAGCCCCTTGCGCAGCGAGAATACGGGATGATCCTGGTGAAGGTGGAGGTGCCGGAAGAGCAGGCCCGGAGCACCTTCACCCTCACGCTGCGGGACGAGAGCGGGCGCCGGCTCTTCACGCTCGAGAACGTGCGCTTCCCGTGAAGGGCCTGTGCGGAGTCATGGCGCTGACGCCCGAGGATCGCTCTGGCCGCCTGGGAGCGAGGGCGGTTGTAGACGTCTACAACTGATGTGTGGAAATGTGCCACATTGCTTGTAGACGTCTACAAGTCTACTCGGAATCCTCCGTCCCATCGTCTGCCTCCAACTCTTCAGGTAGAGGTGCGTTCATGAAGGTCAGCCTCCCTGGTAGCTGGACGACCATGAAGCCCTTGCCGGCGATCTTGACGCGATCGGTATCTTCGGCCTCTCCGCTGGCGAGCCACCTGTCCGCTTCTTCTCGCGTCGCAAACTCATGGGAGACGTTGATTTTGAAGGAGGGGTCGAAGAATCGTTTGTAATACCTGCGGAAGTCGTCCTCTTGTCTGGTGTGTCGGGGGTAGAGCAGTGCAATCTGTGCGAGTTCGATTGCATCCCGCTCTTTCGACCCCTCTGTATACTTGTTGCCGATCGAGTCCAGGATGCTGACGATGTCGTCCAGGTCGAAATCTGAAAGATATGCCATGTTGGTGCCGCGCCTCTCGCTTCTTCAGGGGGAAGGGTTAGCCCCACTGCGTCGAATTTCTTGTTTCAACCCACATCCCGCTCCGAAGAGGGCAGCGACGTTGGTACGACAGCGGAGGCAACATCATCAAGGTGTTTCAACCCACGCCCCCCTCCGAAGAGGGGAGCGACGTAGCGCTGCACCAGGCCCGCCTCGGCCAAAAGCACGTTTCAACCCACGCCCCCCTCCGAAGAGGGGAGCGACGTACGT
>QKJM01000199.1 GCA_003249315.1 Archangium sp. | reverse complement strand
GGATGGGGAGTACACGGTGCGCTTCGACAAGAACGGCTTCGTCGAGTTCGACACCCAATTCGAAATACTCCTGAAGGACAACCATATTGGAAGCGGCCAGCCGGAACTTCACTTCCTCGAAGCAAACCAGCGTCTATATGAAGCCATTCGAGTTGACTCGAAGCTGGCCAGGGTGCTTGGGCTCTCGCAAGAACAGATTGTTCAGCTCCCCAGGCTGAAGAGGGCTCCGAGACCCTATATCTGGCACCATCACCAGGACATTGGGAGAATGCAACTTGTCCATCAGACTGCCCACAACCTTGCCAACTCCCACACAGGAGGCATGTCCATCTGGGGTGGCGGATACCCCAAACCCGCCTCTCCTCGAGGGCCTGTGAAATGAACATCCATTGGGAAAACTACGTTTGGGAGGGGCCACACCCCGTGGACCCGGGCGAACTTGAGGAGTTGGAGGCGGCCTGGGGGGTGGAGCTGCCGACAGAATACAAGCATATTGCTCCTCAATGCCACGGCATGGCCCCAAGTCCTGGCGTTTTCGTCATCGGTGGCGGCAGCGCGAATGTTTTCAACAACCTGCTGACCCTCACCTCTGGCGAACATGAGAAAGGGTATGCCATCTCCACCAAGTACAGAATCATCAACCCTTATGTCCCCTCGGGTGTTTTTCCTTTTGGTATGACGCCAGGGGGAGAGCACATCTGCTTCGACTACCGCGATGCTCCAGCCGGACAACCGAGGATCGTCCTCGTCACGGTGGAGATGGAGATCTACTTCATTTCCAACAGCTTCCGCGAGTTCCTGGAAGCCTTGCGCGATTGAGTCTCCGGCACCCCGAGAAGGTGGCCGGAAAGGGTGTCAGACGATGTGAGCGAAGGACAGGAAGTCCTCCACGATGCGCTGCAGGTACTCCACTTCGCGCTGGATGCGCCCCACGTGCTCGCCGGCCTCGGCGTGGGCGCCTGCCTTCAGGTCCTCCTCCAGCAGCCCCGAGAAGAGGGCGAGGCCGCCGATGGGGTTGCTCACCTCGTGGGCCACTCCGGCCTGGGTGTCCGCGCGCACCCGGCCGCGCGTGTCTACCACATACACTCGTCGCAGCCCGCTCGCGTCGCGGACCTCGGTGAGCAGGCGCCGCAGGTTGTGCCAGGTGCGCGTGCCCTGTGCGTCGTCTCCGGGCTCGATGGTGAGCATCCGTTCCGCGCTCACCTGGCTGGCGGTGGCCGCGGCGAGAGCCGAGAGGCTGGTGCCCAGCTCGTCCTCGAGGATGTTGCGTGCGAGGGCGTAGATGGCGGTGCCAGGAGGGAGAGGAAGAGCAGGGTGGGCAGCAGGAAGGCCACGAGCAGCCGGGCCGAGAGCGTGCCCAGCGCGTCCTTCAGCCGGGAGGGCAGGGGGGCTGTGTCGGGCATGCGGGCGCGTCCTCGGGGCTTCGTGCCCCTTCGCGGCGGTGGTCCGCCGGCGCAGGGTGCTCCGGTCTGGCCCCGTCCGATGGGAGGAGAGGAGGATAGCGCTCTCCCCTCCCAGGCTCCCGGCCTACCTGCATTCTGGATGCACCGAGGGGTAGGCGTCCGGCACCGCGCCCGCCTCCGACTCGGGAGGCGCAAGGAGGCCACGTCCGTCAGGCGCTCCCCCTCCACTGCTCCCGGCTTCTTGGGGCGGGGTTGCGAGGGAGGGGGCGGTGGTGGCGTTGGTGGTGCAGACGGGCACCCTGCTCTTGGAGCAGGGGCATGCATTCGAGGCTCACCCGGTAGCCGCGTGGGCTCCTCTGCCGGGCCGCTACCGCCGGAGGGAGCCCGAGGCCACGGTGCTGCACCACGTGGTGCGAGAGAACCTGGCCACCTTCTCACTTCCACGGGGTGCTCGCCCCCAACGCCAGGCTTCGGCCCCTCGTCGTCCCCCAATCTCCACCCCCTTCCCCGCCGCCCTGCGCGCCTCCTCCCGCGGCCGCCTCGCTTCCTCCCTCCTCCTTGCCCTCCTTGCCTCGCCTGCGGCGCGCCCTACCGCCCCCTCCGCACGTCGTCCATCGACTCTCTCCCTATAGCTCCCCTCACACACCTACCTCCCACAGGCCCTTTATTCTTCTTATGGGCTCTTGGAGGGAGGCGCAGAAGGCGAAGAGGTCGCTCCGCTCATCGGCCGGACGGTGCTAAAGCTGCTCCAAGGCCATGTATCCGGGCGTGCCCAGCCGCGAGCCGGCCAGGGGGCGGGCGCTGCCGGAGGGGCCAGTGCCCGGACGCGAGCGGGCGCCGGAGATGCTCCTCGACCGGCTCGACGGTGTCCGCCCCCTGCGCGTCAGGCCGAAGTCCGTCACCCTGACTCGCCCGTTTCCCCCCCCCACCAGCACGTTGTCCGGTTTGAAGTCGCGGTGGATGAGGCCAGCCGCGTGTGCCGCCGCGACCCCTCTTCCGGGCGGAGAAGGTGCCAAACAATTTCTCCGTGCTCGTTCCGGAACAGTGGTTCGACCTTACATACCGCGACATGCTCGACTTCGTCCGGATCTATGTCTATCCTGAGGAGTTGAAGCACTCACGTTGAGGGAGTTCCTGTATGCAGATCAAGATCGGGTTCGTCGACAATAGCCAGGGAGCCAACCTCCGGACGCTCCCAGCCGAACTGCCTGGCTCGAAGACCTTGACGAC
>QKJM01000126.1 GCA_003249315.1 Archangium sp. | reverse complement strand
GGTTCTGGCGGGAGACGATTCCCACCTCGCCGGTGTCGAGGCACACCACCGAGCCCACCGGGTAGATTCCCACGCATTGGATGAACTTGCGCACGTAGATGGGGTGGAAGAGGGTGCCTGCCCACTCGTAGGCCCGTTTCAGGGCCTTGCTGGGCGGTATGGCTCGTTGGTAAACCCGGTCCGAGGTCATGGCGTCGTACACGTCGGCGATGGCGGCGATGAGGCCGAACTTCCCCACGCCGAGGCCTCCGAGTCCTCGGGGATAACCGCTGCCGTCGTAGCGCTCGTGGTGGTTGAGGGCCACGAGGGCGCAGTCGTCGGGAATGGCCGCGCACCGCAGCAGGATGTTCGCGCCGTGGGCTGCGTGGGTCTTCATGACCTCGAACTCCTGCGGGGTCAACGCGCCCCGTTTGTGCAGCAGCTCCGGGGGCAGTCGCATCTTGCCGAGGTCGTGGAGGATGGCTCCGAGTCCGAGACGCAGGAGTTCGTCGTGCAGGATCCCGAGGTGGGCACCCAGGTGCAGGGAGAGCACGCAGACGTTGAGGCAGTGGTTGAGGGTGTATTCGTCGCAGCTCTTCATGCGGGAGAGGCTCAGGAGGGCATCCCGGTTGCGGAAGATGGAGTCGACCATCCGGTTCACGCAACTTCGCGCCTGCTCGGCGTCCACCGCACCCCCCATGCGCACGTCTTCGAGCGCCTTGCGCAACACGTTTTGGGCGTCGGCGTACAGCTCTTTGGCCCGTCGGAGCTCCTCCTCGAAGCTTACCTCCTCGGCGGGCACCTGCTCGGATTCCTCTCCCGCGCCCTCCAGCTGATCGAGCTCCTCGCGCAACCGCTTGCGGAGCACCGCGTCCGCCTCGTCCACCGCGTAGGCCTTGGGGCTGTCCTTGCCGCGGTCGGTGTCGATGTAGACCTCGTCGATCCCGTGGTCCAGGACCACCTGGATCTCGCGTAAGTTGCGCAGGGTCTTGCGGTTGGTGAGAAAGGGGTGATGGATCCAGGGCGTGTTGAAGTCGGCCACGAACATGCCGACCTGTAAGTCCTCGGTGCGGATCTTCTTGATCATGCCGCTCGCCCCAGCCCCAGAAGGAGGGTTGCCGACGCGGTGGCGCCGGCAATGGACTTATCGGCGGAGGGGGGCAGCGGATTAAGCCCTGCAGACCGGGGCGGCCCGATGTCACGCTCTCTCTCAACGCCGGGCCGGGGAGGGTCGATAAGGGTTGGACCGGAGGTGGGGATGAGAGCACTGGTGGTCGACGACAGCGCCGTGGTCCGCAAACTGGTTTGCGACGTGCTCGCGGAAGAGGGATTTGAGTGTCTGGAGTCCGACAACGGTCTCGAGGCGATCAAACTCGCGCTCCGGGAATTCTTCCAACTCGTCGTCACGGACATCAACATGCCGGGCCTGGACGGGCTGAAGTTCGTGCAGCGCATCCGGGCGAGTACCAAGGGGCGCGAGGTACCCGTGATCGTCCTCTCCTCCCGGCGGGACGAGCGATCCGTGCTGCAGGCGAGAAGTCTCGGGGTGCAGGCTGTCGTCCTCAAGCCAGTGAGCCCCGAGGCGTTGCGGGAGCGGGTCCGTGTGGTGCTGACGGTCTCGCCGATCTGACAGAGCCCGCGCGTCAAGAGGAACGGCCCGACTCCTCGAGAGGGGTCGGGCCGTTTGCGTTCGGCGGTGCGAAAGGAGTTATCCCTTGATGATCCGCGGAAGGATCATCTGGTGTTGGGCACAGATGGAGCGCGGGTTCTGATAGGCGCATCCGGCGAACGCCTCCATGTAACGGCGCAGGTCCGGGAGGCTCACCACCTCGTCCACGAAGCCGTGCTTGGCGCAGTAGGCCGGCCGGCTCTTGTCAAAGTAGTCCTTCACCAGCTGGTTCATCTTGTCCATGACCGGGCCCAGGGGCTTGCCCGAGTCCTGCTCCTTCACCAGGCGACGCGCATAGGACGCCGCCGCGGCCGTCTCGCCGTGCATGACGTAGATCTCGGTGGTGGGCACGCCCAGGGTGAAGGCGTTGTGGTTATTCGCCGTGGGACCGCCCATCACGTAGTGGGCCGCGGCCGTGCCCTTGCGCAGGACCACGAGCATCATGGGCACGTCGGTCTGCTCGATGGAGTAGATGAGCGACTGGCCCAGACCGAGAAGCTCGGCCTTCTCCGCGGTGTCGCCCACGTCGATCCCCGAGGTGTCCTGGAACCAGACGACGGGAATCCGGTCCCGGCCGCAGAGGGTGACGAACTCGTTCATCTTGATCAGGCCGCGGCGGTAGAGCTTGCCGCCGATGCCCGGGTAGTCGGCGTACTCGGGGTAGCCGGAAGGCAGGAATCCTTGGTTGTTGCCGATCACGCCGCATAGGTAGCCGTCAATCTTCACCAGGGCGCAGAAGATGTCGGGCCCGAAGTCCGGCTTGAACTCCATGCACTCGCTCCCGTCCACCAGTCGCGCCACGACCTCGTGGAGCGAGTAGGTTCGCTTCTGGTTGAACGGGACGATCCGGTCGATCTCCTGGGGCGGCAGGCGGGGTGGCTTGGGCTCGGCTACTCGGAAGAACTTGGGGTTGTAGGCGGGCATGTCCCGCATGTATTCCTTGATGGCGTCCAGCGGCCCCTGCTCGGTGTCGCACACGTAGCGGAAGAAGCCCGTGGCGTCGTGGTGGATCTCCACCCGGCCGGGGGCCTCCTCGGTGAACTTGCGCGTGGCGTCGATCAGGGCCTGACAGCCCTCTTCGTCGAAGTACCCCTTGGGGCTCATGCCGCTCACGATGCCGCCGCCGCCCACCGCCATGTTGGCGTCCTTGTGGGCGATGAGGATCGTGGGGCTGATGCTCTGGTAGCCACCGCCCGCGGGGTTGGTACCGTAGATGGCGGCGAGGATCGGCACGCCGCGCTGCTGCAGTTCCGCGTGGCGGAAGAAGGCGGTGCCGCCTCCTCGACGGTTGGGGTAGACCTGCTCCTGGTTGGGCAGGTCCACGCCGCTGCAGTTCACGAGCCACACCAGGGGCACGTTAAGGCGCTTGGCGAGGTCGGTGACGCGCAGGATATTCTCCGCCTGACCGGAGATCCACGCGCCGGCCAGCACCTTGTTGTCGAACCCGATGATGACCGCCCACTTGCCCGAGATCTTGCCCAGGCCGTCCACCACGCCGGTGGTGCCGTACTCGTTGTCCGCCGGGTCGAAGATGGTGTGCAGGGGGCACCAGGTGCCCGGATCCACCAGGTACTCCAAGCGCTGCCAAACCGTGAGCTGCCCGCGCTTGTTGATCCGCTCCGTGGGCAGGCCGGAGTTCTTCACCTTCTCCACTTCGGCCGCCAGAGCCTTCTCCACCTCTTTGATTTCCGCGTAGCTCTCAGCGGAATTTGCGATCTGGCGCTCGGAGAGCGGTTGGCCGAACTGGGGCATCTTCTCGAAATAGGGTCGCATCGTTTCCTCCGTCAGGAACGAAAGTGGCGCAGGGTCTGGCGATCGGTGAATGGGCCCGTGCAAGAACCGTCCCACACCGTCCGCCCCGATCGCTCACGTGCACTTTTGCACGATGACGGGCGGACATTACACGCCGGGGCGCGCGGGGGCAAGGACTCACCCAGCGACGGTCCGAGCGCCGGTGGTGAATCCTCACCTGCCCGAGTTGAAAACTCCGCTGCCAGAGCCCTAGGGGGAAGGAACCCCGGGGGGACTCGGGAGAAACACTGCCGGCCGGCCCCGCTCTGCATTCCCGACTAGCCCGATAGGGAGCAAGCGTTGGATTGACGTATGATGCAGGGCTGTTACCGTAGAATGCCATCGCATCCGCCGTTCCCAGAGGATAGCCGTGGACAACCAGTATCCGATCTGCATGAATCTCACCCCTCGGGCCTGGAGCGCGCTGGTCTACCTGCGCAGCCTTGCCGAAGAGGTCGACCCGGAGCGCCTGATGATCGATGCGCTGATCACCGCGGCACGGGCCCAGGGGTGGAACGACCCGGACCCGTCAGCGCCCCCTGAGAAAGGGTAGCCGGAGCCACTCCGCCCGCCGGAGGCGCGGCGCCTGGGGCAGGGAGGTCAGAGGATCGGGGCCAGGAGCCGGCACGCCGCCACCGCTAATCGGTGGAGTAGGGAGGCCGAGTCCACGTGGGCCCGCGTGAAGGGCGTGGAGTGGCTCAGGTCCCGCTGGAAGATGGCCTCGAGCCGGGTGACCAGGGTCGGGGAGAGCACCAGCAGGTTCACCTCGAAGTTGTACGTGAATGATCGTACGTCCATATTCGCCGAGCCCAGAGTGCCCCAGTGCCCGTCCACAGAGACGAGCTTGGAGTGGAGCATCCCCGCCTCATAGCGGAACACCTGTACCCCGGCCTCGAGCAGGGCAGGCAGGAAACTCTCCCCGGCCAGGTCTACCAGGGGATGGTCGGTGCGCTCCGGCAGGAGCAGGCGCACGTCCACCCCACGCAGGGCGGTCGCGGTCAGCGCCATGCTGATGGCGGCGTCGGGCACGAAGTAAGGGGTGGCGATCCAGACCCGGTCCCGGGCTGAGGCTAGGGCGTGGAACAGGGTGGCGTGGATGGCCCTGGCCGGGTCGTCGGGCCCGCTGTCCACCACCTGGACAATGGCATCGCCCCGAGATTCTTGAGCAGGGTAGTACCGGTCGAAGAGCAGATCCTCACCCACGGTAAAATGCCAGTCCCCGGCGAAGACCTCCTGAATCCGCTCCACCGCCGGCCCCTCCACCCGCAGGTGGGTGTCGGTCCAGGAGGGCCGGCGCGCCCACCGTCCCCGGTACTCGTCGCCGATGTTCATCCCGCCGGTAAACGCGACCGCGCCGTCCACCACGGCGATCTTCCGGTGATTGCGCAGGTGAAAGCCCATCTTCGGCGGCAGGGCGCCCAAGGGCAGGAACCACCCGACCTGGCCCCCCGCGGCGGTGAGGGGCGACAGGAACCCTACGCCGAGGCTCCGGGAGCCCACTGAGTCGAGGAGCAGCCGCACCTCGAGCCCGTCCGCAGCTTTTTCTGCCAGCAGGTCGCGAAACCGCCGTCCCGTGGCGTCGGGTTGGAAGATGTAGTACTCGAGGTGGACGTGGTCCCGCGCGCCCCGGATCGCTTCCTCCAGCGCATCGTAGAGGGCGGAGGGATCGTCGAAGACCTCCACCGCGTTGCCACGAGTGGGGAGGCGGCGCGAGGTGCGGATCGCAACGGAGAGGGTCTCGGCTGCGGTGGGCGTGAGATCGGCGGGGGGCGCTTCGATACGCCACGCACCCGCCCCACGCCGGGCCAGCCGCGCCGCGAACTCGTTCGCCGAGCGCTGGCGACGCCGAAAGCGCCGACGCTGGATGCTCGCCGCCCCGAACAGGAGGTAGAGCGCGGCACCGAGGCCGGGCAGGAGCACCAAAGCCTGGAGCCAGGCCAGGGTAGAGAGGGGTTCCTTGCGGCGGAGGAGGAGGTCGCCGGCGAGGAGGGTCGCGATAGCGAGGTGGATCAGGAGCAGGGTGGCCACCGTCTCACCCACCGATCGCGCGGATCACTCGGGTCGCGCGTCCATCAGATAGCCGTGGCGCACGCGCCCCAGGCTCGAGAGCATGTTGGCCTTGATCCCGGGGTGACCGCGCTCCAAATCCCCCAGGAGCGCTTTGACGTGGCGGCGCTTGAGATCCTGCTCC
>QKJM01000672.1 GCA_003249315.1 Archangium sp. | reverse complement strand
CACCACCGAGCCCGTGTGCCCCGTTGCTCCGGCGACCAGGTACATGAACTCCTCCTCGCGTTGTCCCCTCCCTTCAGGACTAATGCCTGGCGCGTCCCATGGTGGGAGGGGGACGCCGGGGGCTCCTCTCCCGGCTCAGGCCCCGAGGAGGTGTTCGAGGAGCGTCTTGGTACCGAGCCCGATGAGGACGACGCCGCCCAGTGCATCGAGCTTGCCCTCGAGCGGTTCCCCGAAGCGGCGGCCGATACTCACGCCCAGCAGGCAGAGGAGGAAGGTGACCCCTCCGATGATGGCTGCCGCCGTCACCAGGCGCACCTCGAGCACGGGCAGTGTCACCCCGGCGGCGAGCGCGTCGATGCTGGTGGCGAATGCCATGAGCATCAGTCGGCCTGCGTGGAACGGGTTGCGCTCGGGAGGTGGCGCACCCGCTTCGGGGGCATCGGGCACCCCCGGGTGATGATGGGTGAAGGACTCGTGGAGCATCTTGGCCCCGATGCCCCCCAGCAGCAGGAAGGCGAGCCAGTGGTCCCAGGCGGTGATGTGCTCGGCGAACTGGATGCCCACCGCCCAGCCGATGACGGGCATGAGCGCCTGGAAGAGGCCGAAGAGGAAGGCGAGCAGGAGGCCCTCGTGCGGCCGCACGCGAGGGGCCGCGAGGGCACTCGCGATGGACACGGCCGTAGCATCCATGGCCAGGCCCAGCGCGAGCACCAACAGCGTCATCACCGACATGAGCGCTTTGTGCCCCAGGAGGGGAGCGGTTGGAAGCCGAAAGAGGCCCCTCAGTCGGAAGCGGACTCCTCCTCGCTCGGCGGAGGCACAGGCCCCCCACCGGGGGAGCGACGTCTCCGCGTGAGGGGCAGCAGCTCCGGGCCTCCACCCAGGACGAAGGTGTTGCCTGGGGTGGTGCTCGCGCCGTCGAGCGTGCGCAGCACGCGCAGCTCGAGCAGTCCCGGGTGCTGCTCCACCATCCGCGCCGCGTTGGCCAGGTTGCGCAGGGCAGCCGTCTCGCCGCGCGCCTTTTCCAGCATCGCCTGCGCCTCCTTCCGGGACTTGAGGGACTCGGCGAAGGCGCGCCGGAGCTCCGCCGGCAGCATCACGTCCTTCACCTCCACCGTCTCCACCGCGAGCCCGTACTGGCGCGCCTCCTCGGCCACCCGCTCGCGCAGCCGCTCCCCCTGGGCGAGCCGCCCCGCCACCAGCTCCTCCAGAGGATGGAGGGCTACCTCCTCGCGCAGGGCGAGCTGCACGGACAGGTAGAGGGATTCCACGTAGTTCTGCACGCGGTGCAGGGCCTGCTCGGGCTCCACCACCGCGAAGCGCACCGCGACGCTCACCTTGAGTCCCACCTGGTCCTGGCTGCGCACCTCCTGGCCCGGGATGGTGATGAGGCGCTGGCGCAGGTCCACCCGCTGCGTGTCCAGGCCGTAGCGCAACAGCCAGTGCGCTCCGGGTCTCAGCACGCGCATGAAGCGCCCGTGCCGGTAGAGGAGGGTGGTGAAGCCCTCGGGGACGACCTCCTTGCGCACGAGAAGCAGCCGGGCCATCCCGGCGAGGACGAGCGCTGTCACCACTCCTGTGAAGACTTCCATGGGTGCATACCTCGGAGTCTGGGAAGACGGCTGCTCCGAGGGCCCCGGCGCGGTGGCGGGGGCTCTTCGCCCGCATGGCCGCCACGCACGGTGCGCCCGAAGGCGCTGGCCCCCGGAGCCTCCGGTGGGGAGTCGAACCCCGGCCTTTGGGCTTCCAAGGAGGGAGACCCCGACTCCAGGACGTCCCTGGACGATGTCCACGGCCGCTGAGAGGTCTCCCGCGGCGCACGGACGTTCCCGGCACGGCTTCCTGACAAGGAGGCGTGATTCAGCAGGCGTTGGTGCCTGCTGGGTGCATGTTGGCTGAACCTGGTCTTACTGGTTCCAGAGCCACGCGTTGGCGCGACCGAGGAGCTCGCTGTACGGGTCCACGGGCGGCGGGTCCCTCTGAGACGGCGGGAGCCTCCCGTTTTCGATCTGGTACAAGCCCGAGTCGGTGGACGTGTTCTGCATCTCCCACTGCACCTGCTGGCGCAGCTCCTGGGGGCTGGTGGCAGACAGGCCCGCCAGGTGGGTGAAGAAGCGCGGCAGATGGTTCTCCTGGCCCGGCGGCGCAATCGTGGCGAGGAAGTTCTCCACGTCCGTCAGGCTGTGCAGCCCGAAGGCGCCACCGAGCTGTTCCATCAGGTGCGACCCGTGCTGCTGGAGGGCGGAGACCAGCTCCGGCCGCTCCTGGGCGAAGCGGGTCCACTCGGCGGGCGTGAGGTTCAGTGTCTGCTGGGTGCTCGCGATGGTCTCCGGAGACATCCCTTGCAGCGCGCTCACCACGCTTGCATCCAGCGGTGGCTGGAGCCCCTGGAGGATCTGCAGCGCCTCCTGGTCGAACTCCCGGTTGCGGGCCTGCTGCTCCTGGCCCTCCATCACCCCCGCGACGATGCCCAGCCCGGAGCCGACGATGGTGAGGATGACGCCCGGAAGCTGCCCACCGGGGACGAGCATGCAGACACTGCCCACCGTCGACGCCATCTTGCCCAAGGCGTTCACCGCGTCCGAGTTGGAGTCGAGGTCATGGAGCTGGTTCCACAAGTCCAACCCATTGGTCACCACTCCGACCACGCCGGCGAACTTGCGCGTCAGATCGACGGCGCCCCTGGCCGCGGCCTCGCTGATCAGCCGAGGTGCCACCTTCGAGAGCAGCTCGGCGCCGTAGCCGAGCGCGTTGGCGTTCTGGGCGGACTGGATGAGGCCCTGCATCAGCCGATCGCCATCCTGGCCGGCGACGCCCTCGGCGATCATCATCGCGCCCAGGGCGAAGCCCGCAGCGGCCACCGCCCGGCCGAGGGGGGTCGGCGAGCGGATGCCGTCGTTCATCGCCTGGAGGTCGGCGGTGAACTGCTGGAAGTTGCGCGTGGCCGCGAAGTTGTCGATGGCGCCGCTGAGGGCGTCCACCGCCTGCCGGGCGACGTTGATGTTGTCGGCGAGCCCGGGAATCTGCGAGTGCGTGGCCAGCATCGTGTTGAGCTGGTCGACGACGTTGCGCTGGGCGGTGGTGTCGGTACCGGCCTGGAGGAAGCCCTCGGTGGCGAAGGTGCCGATGGCGGGCGCGTGGATGCGCTCGGCGAAGTCGATGCCCGTGCGTGCGGCGGCCTCGACGAGGCTGGCGGTGAGCTCGCCGTCGTTCAGGGCCTGGATGACGAGGTCATTGCGCGGCGAGCCCGCCAGCGATGCCATGGAGTCGGCCAGCGCGTCGGCGGCGGCCGGATTGGAGAGGGCGTCGGCGCGGAGCTGGTCGAAGTTCGCCTGGACGTAGTCCCCGAGCGCCTGCTGGGCATCGAGCGCGGCCTGGTACTCGGGGTGACGGGCCTGGAAGCCGGCGATGAACTGGTCGCGCTGCTCGGGCGTCATCGCCGGCCCGTAGTGGGCCAGCTCGCGGGAGAGCTGAGAGTTGAGCTCGGTGAGCTGGGAGTCGGCGGTGGCCGCGGCCTCGCTCAGTCGCGTCAGCTCGGCGGTGCGGGCCTCCGGTGTGTCCGCGACCATCATCGAGGCCAGGGACGCGGGTACTCCGGCGCGGGTGATGGCCGCCTGCCGCTCCGGGCTCCCGGGAGGCGTGTCGAGGATGTGCGCGAGATCCCTCCCGTTCACCGTGCCCGACACCTCGTAGTGCCCCTGCGGGTCGAACTCGGCGAGGCTCGAGTAGGAGGTGCGGGTCGTCGGGTCGTAGTACTGGTCGCCTTGGCGGACGAGGACGTGTCCCGACTGTCCCTCGATGCCCGGGCGCGTGTCGCGGAGGAAGACGGCCTCGGAGCGGGCCTGCTGCTGGGGAGGCAGCAGGGCGAGGTAGTCCCCCGTCCGGTCCAGGCAGTTGGCCAGGCCGTCCCGGCGGTCCTCCGTGAGGAGGTTGGTGGCGGGAGGTGTGCCCGTGCTCGTCGTCGCGAGGGAGGGTGGGGGAGGGGGCGGGGTGCTCAGGGCCACCGCCGGACGGGAGGTGCTGGGAGCGGCGCTGAAGGTGTCCCGAGGGCGTGAGGCGGGAGCAGGGGCTGGGGCCGGCTTGGGAGGCGGCGGCTTCGGCTCGGCAGGGCGTGCGGGCGTGAAGGTCTTGGGCTTGATGCTGATGGCCATGGCTGCTCCCCTGTCGCTGCCGCGCGTCCTGATGCGGCTCTCCGGGTTCTAGTCCGACGGGAGGCCTCCTGAAAAGAGGGGTAGTCGGGAATTTGCTCCTCGTGACGAGAGGCGCTTCGCCCGGCGTATCTGGTCCGATGGATGTCAGCGTGCAGGCAGGCGCTGGAAGACGACGCCATCGAGCCCGAGGCGCTGGCAGGTGTCGGCGAAGCGCTCGGTGCAGACGATGACGGTGGAGAAGTCCTCCAGCCGGAACAGGTCCAGGTGCGCGGGCAACGTGGCTGCGTCGAGCAGGAGATCTCTGGGGAGGGAGAGGCCGAGCCGGCCACAGCGAGGACACGGAGGTTTGCGGTCCGGGGGCAGGCAGTCCGGGTGCGCGCGGCCGGCATGACGGAGTTCCAGATCGAGCAACTCGGGCGGGTTGCGCTGGCGGAAGCGCAATTGCATGGGGCAACCCTTGAGCCCCTCGAGTCCCTCTCTCTGGAGCTTCTCCATCGCTTCACGCTGCGCCAGCAGCCACCATGGGAGGGCCAGCACGAGCGGTCCGAAGTGTCCCCGGGCGCTACCCATGAAGGGGCCGAATTGCGTGCCCGGCTCCAGCACGGCCCCTGTGGGCATCAGGGGGCGCACCATGTCGCGCAGTCGTTCATACTCCTCGATGGACTCGGGCCGGGCCATCTCGAAGTCGGCTTCGGTTGCCACCGGGGTCAGATCGACCGAGGGGTACGCCCCAGCCCCCGCGCTCCAGGTGGCCCTGCAGACAGGGCAGTCGTGGACGCCCGGGAGCGACCACGGGTACGAGCCATCGAGCTGACCGGTGTAACCAGAAGACTCGTCTTCCTCGATGCTAAAGTAGCGCATACCTGGATCCCCCCTGATCATTCCTGCTCACCGCAATAATAGGAGACGAACGGAGTAACCCAAGGCCCGGTCACCTTCTACTCTGAAGTACCGCATTTGGACTCATCTCCAAGTGCCTTGATGATATCTTCGGCCGTTGTCTCCCTCTGGAGTTCGATGCTGCGGCTGTAGCCCTCGGCGAAGAGCAGGAAGGGCTTCCCCTCGGGCATGGTGGCTTGGTACTGGAGGGCGAACTCGGCACAGTCTCGAAGGGCGCCGTAGAATACGACGGTCGAACTCCCGATGTTGAAATGGCCGTCAACCAGCGACTCCGAAATCGGCACACGGAAATCGACTGCGCGAGAGCCGCCTGGAACGTCGACCGGTTTGATGGTTGCGGAGGGCCACTGGGAAACGAGGAACTGGATGAACTCCTGCTCGGTGAGTCTCCAGTCCTCCCGGCCCATGAGGAAGTAGTCCATGAGCGTTTTCCTTTCAGGGGCGAACCACGACCTTGCCCTGTACTCCTGTTTCGGCCATGAGCGCCTCGAAGAATGCCGCGGCGCGCGTGTCGTTGGTAATGAGTTCCAGACTCACCGCGGGAGTTTTGGGGTCACGGATGATGGCTGCATAGCGGAGGAGT
>QKJM01000447.1 GCA_003249315.1 Archangium sp. | reverse complement strand
TGTCCAATGCTCCACCGCAGCGAGTTCGAGCGAGCAAGTGCAAGCATCTGGGGCGGAGGACAATAGAGTAAGACCCCTCGTTCTCACGGAGGACCTCGCCCATGTCGTCGACGAAGCCGTTGATGTTCGTGCTCGGAGCCGGACTGCTCCTGTCGGCTGGCGCCTGTCAGCAGAAGGATGAGACGCCCTTGGGTCCAGGAACGGGCTACATGCCGGGCACGCCGGGCGGCAATCCGGATGGAGGGAACACCGGCGCCGACGGAGGCGTGGCCCTGGGCCGTCCCTGCACCACCGCTGGCGGATGCGAGGGCGCGTGCTCGGATGGAGGCACCTTCTGCGCCGGCAACTGCGGCTTCCTCGCCCCGGTGGCGTACCAATTCCCCACCTCCGCCGGGCTGGGAGACCTGGTGGCCGTGGACGTCGATGGGGACGGGTACGAAGACCTGCTCACGGTGAACAACCTCGACGAGGCGGTGGCCCTCCTGCGCAACCAGGGGGACGGTACCTTCGCCGCGCCTGCCCTCATCCCCGCCAGCAAGCCCGACGCCCTGCGCGTCGAGGACCTCGATGGAGATGGGGTGAAGGACCTCGCGGTGGTGAGCGGAACCTCCGGCACCTTGAGCATCCATCCAGGCAATGGGAATGGCTCCTTCCGTGCGCCCGCCTCCATCGCGGTGGGCTCGGGCGCCTCGGAGCTGGTGGTAGCGCCGCTCGATGGCACCGGGGGACTGGACATCGCCGTGCTCCGGAGCGACGCGGGAGAGCTCGTGCTGATGCGAGGCGCGGGAGATGGCTCGTTCCAGGAGTCGGGCCGGATCGAGCTGCCCGGCTCCATGAGCTCGCTGCTGGCCGCGGACCTCACCGTGGACGGACGGATGGACCTCGCCTTCTCTGGCCCGTCGGAGTGTGATGGGGGCTCGACGTGCAGCCAGGTGAGCGTGCTGCGAGGAAACGGGGATGGCACCTTCCTGCCGGAGCAACTCACGCTCGTGAGCGGCCAGGTGGGAGGACAGGTGGTGGGCGAACTCAACGTCGACGCGAGACCGGACCTGGTGCTCGCCACCGGCGAGGAGGATGGTGGCACGGCCCTCGTGCTGCTCGGCCTGGGGGATGGCACCTTCCGACCCACGTTCTCCTATGCAGCGGGGCGGAATCCTCGCTCGCCCGTCCTGGCGGACATCGACCGGGATGGCGTGCCCGACCTGCTGGTGCTCGAGCAGGAAGACGACCAGGTGGGCCTGTATCTCGGCCGGCAGGATGGGAGCTTCTCACCGCGAGTGCCTCTGCGGGCGACCTCCCTCGCGAGCCCGCGACCCTACAAGATGGTCGCGTCGGACTTCGACAAGGACGGGAAGCAGGACCTCGCCGTCATCACCCGCACCAACTTCCTCCACCTGCTGTGGGGCACCTGCCGATAGGGCTCTCCGCGCTCTAGAGCGTCCGCCTGGTGGGTTGCGTGGCAATCCGCCAGGGCATGTGTTGCAGAGCGCCACGCGCAGGCCCCGGCAGCCCGTGCTCTCCGAGAGAGCGGGGCCGGGCACGAGGCTTGCTTCGACGCTGGGGTGAAGGAGATCCATGCCCATGCGTCACCTCCCTCCCTCCTGTCTCCACCTCGCGCCGGGCGAGTCCCCCTCCTTCCCGCGGCACGCCCCGCGGAGCGACAGGTAGGCGGGTGGGTGGCGCCGGACAGGTGGTGGTACACGGCGCGGACGAGTCGCTGCGCTCGCTATTGAACGATGTGCTGGGTGACATGGGGCTCGCCCTGCGTGGCTTCGACGATGATGGGGGGCAACCGGGCGTGGTGCTCACGCTGGTGCAACGAGGGGACAGCCTGCCGCGGTTGTTGGAGCGAGCCCGGGAGGAGGCGGCGCCGGTGGTGGTGCTGCTTCCCTTCGAGGATGACCGCCTGCGGAGCCTGGCGCTGAACCTCGGGGCGCGAGGTTGCTACGCGCTGGGGACGCCGCTGGAGGAGTTGAAGCGGGTGCTGCGGGACGTGGTGGAGGAGCTGTCGCGTCCACGAGGCCCCTGGGGAATGTCGGACGCTCCAGCTATGGGAGCACGTGGGAGGCACGATGATTGAGCGCGAGTCACGGCCCATGCTGAGGGTGGTTCCCCCGTTGCCGCCGCCTCCGCGTCCTCCTCCAGGAGAACGGGTGCTGGTGTCGGCGGACGGCTTCCGGTTGACGAGCGAGCGGCTGGAGGTGGGCGAGCGCTCCTGGCGCCTGGAGGAGCTCCGAGGCTTCCGCACGCAACACGAGGCGCCCGGGCTGAAGCTGCCGCTGGGAATGGGGCTGGTGGCGGTGCTGGTGCAGCCGGCGCTGCTGCTGCAGGAGGGCTCCTGGCGGGTGACGATGGCGCTGGTGGTAGGCACCGCCCTCCTCTTCGCAGCCATCCTCCGGCTGGTGCTGGCGACGGACACCTACAGCCTGACGGTGTGGACGGCGGAGGGAGCGCGGCAGGTACTGCGCTGCGAGGACCACCAGCTCTTCGCGCAGGTGGAGGAGGCGCTGGGCGAGGTGTTACCGCGCCCGGAGCCGGAGGTGTTCCCCCGGCGCCTCGTCCTGGTGCGCTGAGGCGGGTCCGCCCCCGCCTCGAAGGCCACCCCAGGCCGCGGCTAGTCCCGCAGCGGCCCCTTCGGACCCGCGTCTCGGTTGAGCGTCCGGGGAAGCAGTCGCTTCAGCCTGCGCTGCTCCTCCATGACGCCCTCGAGCGCATTGCGGACGTCATCGGGCAGGGGATTGGACGAGAGGGGGCTGCAGCGGTTGTCCGTCTCCAGCCCATTCGCGCTCATGTCATAGCACTCGTACTCCCGAGGGATGAGCGGCGCCGTCGTCACCCCATCCGTGTTGCCCGGCTTGCCGCTGTAGAACCGGGGATTGTCCGAGTAGATGCTGTACTTCCACAGCGTGTCCTTCGTGAGCGAGGGCAGCCGGGTGATGATGGTTTCAATGTGCTTGGGCTGGACGACGGCGTCAAAGGCCAGACCCGTCATGGCGTTGGTCATCTGCAGACCGGACTCCACGTTGTCGTCCGTCATGAAGTAGATGGGCGCGTCCGGCGGCGTCTCCTCGCCCGTCACCAGTCCTGAGAGGTCGCGGCCGACCAGCGGCTGGGCCTCCGAGTGGTCCCTGGCGAGCTCCGCCCGCGCCGCCTCCGCATCAATCTCCGCCAGCCCGAGCAGCGTCGGAACGAGGTCCACGTGCGACGTCACCAGCTCCGTCGTCCTGGGCTGGGTGAAGAGACTGGGATTGGAGATGACGAAGGGCACATGCAGCGTCTCTTCATACGCGTTGTACCACTTCTGCATCATGCCGCCGTGGGAGCCGAGCATCTCCCCATGGTCCGACGTCAGGACGACGATGGTGTTCTCGAAGAAGGACGTGCCCTTGAGGTGCTCGTACACCCGGAGGATGTGCTTGTTCACCTCGGCCATGAGGAAATAATAGAATTGCCGATAGACGAGCGTGTCCCGCTGGGGCAGGTACATGCGAGGGTAGGTGTAGACGTAGTCCTTCTGGCACCGGGGCTTGCTCTCCAGCGCCTCGGAGGCCGTGGGCGAGGGGGTGACCTCGGGCAGCTTGCCGGCCTCCTGGAGCGCCTTGAACTTCGGGAACCAGGGGTTCTGTTCGAGGTCGTAGAGGCCAGAGAAGACGATGTCATGCGGGTTCACGAAGGACGAGACGACGAGCCACGGCGGCTCGTTGCCGGAGAGAGCCTTCTGCTCGAGCGCATCCAGGAGGGAGCAGACCTGCTGGGCGAAGCCGGGATCTCTCACGGTGCCGTCATTGGCCTGCGCGGAGCCATGGGGCTCGGGGCCAATCCATCCCGAGAACCCGAACTTCTCGAGGCGCTGGGCCTCCTCGTAGAGCGCGATGCGCTCGGGATAGGGGGCACCACTCGTGTCATTGCTCATGACAGGCATCTGGGTGCCAGGAACGAGGATGTCTTCGTCCGAGATGTGCCACTTGCCTCGATAGTGGGTCTGATAGCCGCCCTTGCGGAAGTACTCACCCAGCGTGGGCACGGTGTTGGGGGCGAGCCAGTACATGTCCGGGTCGAACGACGACTTGCCGATGCCCGGGGTCTGACTGACGCCGTGAAGGGAGGGGTAGTGGCCGGTGTAGATGGTGGTGCGAGCGGGAGCGCAGGCGGTGGCGGCGGTGTAGTGGCGGAGGAACTCGAGCCCATTCGCTCGGATTTCCTGTCCCACCTTGTCATTCTCGAGCCGGAAGTTTCGAGCGGCTTCGTTTTCGTATGGCGGCGGGAAACGCTGCTCGTCGGTCGTGATGATGAGGAAATTGGGGCGCTTCCCATTGATTTTCATGCTGGATGCTCGGAGTGAGAGAGGGTTGCGGAGAGCAAATCTTCAATGTAGTATGGAGTACGCCGACAACCATTACATCCTTCCCAGAAAAGCATGTCCAGCACGCGACACAAGCACGGCTGATCGGCTATTCTCCGCAGGTACGGGAGAATACGCATGACGACGATCAAGACCGGTTCAATCCTTGGGAAGGCACTGCAGAAGCTCCAGAGCAAGGAGACGAAGCCCCCGCCGCCAGCGAGTGGGACGCAGCCCAACGCCACGACGAGCGCGATGCAGTCACGGAACCGGGACGCGTTCGAGACGAGGCGGCGCGAGCCCGTGGACCTGACCGGCGGCATGGGCACGGCGCTGACCGGTATCCTCCGAAAAGCAGGAGACGCGCTCAAGGGGACGGAGGGCACGCGCACCGTCGTCAACCCCGAGCTGCAGCAGTTCCTGACGGAGAACCCGGACATCCAGACCGTGCAGGACTTCGTCGAGTACTGCTATGCCCAGGGGGGCGACCGCTTCATGCAGAACCAGTGCAGCGAGCTCGGGCTCAGCTACAACGAGCTGATTCGCACCCGGTCGGCCAACATGTCCGACTACGTGTACTCGGGCCCCGAGCTCGCAGAGAACCTTCCCCACTCGGCGGAGGAGGCGAACGCGAACTTCATCACCCAGTTTGGCGACCCCACCTACAACCCCGACGGTGCGACCTCGACGACGAACTGCGGCCCCACCAGCCTGGCCATGGCGCTGCGCACGGCGGGACAGATGCCCGAGGGCCTCACTCCCGAGCAACAGATAGATTATGCGCGGGCGCTGATGTACCCGGACAGCGACTCCATCACACACATCGAAGTGGACGGGCAGCAGATTCCCCAGCTCGATCAGGATCACACGTTCACCGACATCAGCGCCATCACCCGCGGGGCCCAGGGGGTGGAGCTGGGAGGACTGCAAGGCACGGGCTGGGCCTCCATCGATAACGCGCTGGCGGCTGGCAATCCAGTGGTGTGCCCGGGCAACGTGTCAACAGACTGGAAGAACCAGTTCCCGGACCCGAGCGCGTACCACTTCGAGGGGAGCGGCCACTTCATCTCCGTGCTGGGACGGACGGAGGATGGTCAGTACCTGGTGGCGGATCCGCTCTACCCGAATGGCGTGGTGGAGATGAGCCGAGAGCAGCTCGCCACCTTCTTCCAGGGCTCCACCAGCACCGAGCCGAAGTACGCCGCCATCGGCTGAGTCCGCCCACCTCTGACGAAGCCGAGCAGCCCGGCGGGCAGGCAGAGAACCGCTCCGCTCGCCGCCGCTGAGCGGCTGGGC
>QKJM01000501.1 GCA_003249315.1 Archangium sp. | reverse complement strand
CGGCTGCTGCACCTGGCCCTGGTGCAGGCGACGCAGGATGCCGGCTACAGCCCCGAGAAGAGCCCCGGCCACCGGTGCGCCATCTACCTGGGGGCCAGCGGCCTGGGCGTGGATGTGAAGGTGGATCAGGGCCTGCGCGTGCGCACCCCGGAGCTGCGCGAGCACCTGTCCGCGCTCCTCAAGGAGAGGACCGACGGCGCCCGGTTGCTGGAGGCCGTGGACCAGCTCGTCGACGAGCAGGCCCCGCCCATCATCACCGAGTCGGTTCCCACCACCGCCACCATGGTGGCCGGTCGCCTCGCCGGGCTGCTGGACACCCGGGGTGGGCACCTGGCCATCGACGCGGGGACCGCCTCCTCCCTGGCCGCCCTGAAGTTCGCCTCGCAGTCGCTGCAGCAGGGACACTGTGACGTGGCGGTGGTGGGGGCGGTGGCGCCGCTGCTGAGCGCCTCCTCCTACGGGCTGCTGGCCGCGCGCGGCTGGCTGGCGGAGCAGGAGCTGCTCGCGCTGGACAGCCACTCCTCGGGCACCCTCCCCGGAGAGGGCGCCGTGGCGATCGTGCTGTGCCGGCTGGATGATGCACTGGCGGATGAACAGCGCATCTATGCCGTCCTCCACGACGTCAGCTCCGAGGTGAACCTCAAGCAGGGCCTCTCGCGCATGTCCCGCGTGGTGGACCGGGCCGCGCGCACCTGCCTGGAGCGCGCCGGGGTGGAGCCGGAGCAGGTGCGGCACGTGGAGCTGCAGGCGTGCGGGATTCCAGGCCTGGAGGACCAGGAGTACCTGGGCCTCAAGTCCTCGCTCGCCGGGATGCGCTCCGAGCCGCTGACGCTCTCCTCCGCGGCGCCCCAGGTGGGCTTCCAGCAGGCGGCCAGCGGCCTGGTGTCGGTGATGCGCGCGGCGCTCTCGCTCCATGGTGGCATGCGCGCCCCCACCGCCGGCCTCTCCGCCCTGCGGCACCCCGCGACGGACAGCACCCTGGAGTGCCTCACCCGGCCGACGAAGCTGCCTCCCCGCAGCTACGTGGGAGTCAGCTCCCTGGGGTGGACGGGCGCCGCCTACCACGCGCTGCTCGGCCCCGCGCCGACCCGGGAGAGCCGCGTGCGCGTCCAGCCCGTCTACCCTCCCACGCAGAAGGTCGCCATCATCGGCATGGGCGCCATCGCTCCCGGGGCTCCGGACGCCCGGGCGCTGTGGACCAACGTCATCTCCAAGGCGGACGCCATCGGCGACCTGCCCACCTCCCGCTTCGACGCCAACCGCGTCCTCGGCGCGCTCATGAGCGACAAGGAGGTGGTGCCTCGGCTGGCCGGCGTGGTGGATCTGCCGGCGTTCGATCCGCGCTGGCTCAAGCTGCCCCCGGCCCAGGCCTCGGCGTTGGATCCGGCCGTCGTCCTCTTCGTCAAGGCGGCGGAGGAGGCGATGCAGCAGGCCGGCTACCAGCCCGGCGCATGGAACGGGCGGCGCGTGCAGGTGGTGGCGGGCCAGCTCCCGGTGCGCGCCAAGGAGTTCGAAACCGAGCTGCGCTTCGTCTGCGAGCGCTACCTGGCGCTGGCGGAGAAGGCCCTGCGCGCCAGCGGCCTGTCCCCCGCGCAGGTGTCCCCGCTGCTCGAAGGGGTGCGCCAGCGCGTGCAGGCCCTGCTGCCTCCGCTGGATGACAACACCTCCCAGTACTACACCGGCCTGACGTGCGCGGCGCGCCTGGCCTCCATCCATGACTTCACCGGCGGCGTGATGGCGGTGGATGCGGCCTGCGCCAGCTCCCTGGCGTCCCTCCATGCCGGTGTGCTGGCGCTGGCCCACCGAGAGGCCGACGTGGTGGTGGCCGGCGGCGTGGCCTTCAACCTGGTGCCGGAGTACTTCGCCTCCCTGTCCGTGCTCGGCATCCTCTCTCCGCGCGGCACCTTCCCCTTCGACGATCGCGCGGACGGCTTCGTCCCCGCCGAGGGCGCGGGCGCCGTGGTCCTCAAGCGGCTGGAGGACGCGGAGGCCGCGAAGGACCGCATCATCGCCGTGGTGTCCGGCGTCGGCTTCTCCAGCGACGGGCGGGGCACCACCCTCTTCACCCCCAACCCCAAGGGCCAGGGGCGGGCGGTGGAGCGCGCGCTGCAGGACGCGCAGGTCCACCCGGACCAGGTGGGCCTCCTCGAGGCGCATGGCACCGGGACGCGGGTGGGCGACATCGCCGAGGCCACCGCCTACGGAGAGGCCTTCCACTCGCGAGGCCGCGACAACCCGGTGCCCTTCGGTACCCTCAAGTCGCAGATCGGCCACACCTCGTCGGCCTCGGGCATGCTGGGCCTCATCAAGGCGTCCTTCGCGGTGAGCGAGGCCTTCCTGCCGCCCATGAATGGCGGTGAGTTCCCCCGCTCGGAGATTCCCTTCGACAGGCTCCCCATCTCCCTGTCCCTGGAGGGCCGGCCCTGGCCCGCACCTCGCGAGGGGCGTCGGCGCGCGGGGGTGAGCTCCTTCGGGATTGGTGGCTCCAACTACCACGTCATCCTCGAGGAGCACGACAACACCCACCGGCGCATGCGCACCACGGATCCGCTGCCCACCATGGGCAGCTACCCCATCCCCAGCCGCGGGCTGAGCGCCCAGCGCTGGAGCGTGGACATGGTGCCGCTGTCGCTCTCCCCGGAGAAGCGCTACCCGCTGAACGGGAAGAAGCTGCTGCTGATCAGCGAGGATCCGGGCCTGGAGGCCGCCTTCACCCGCCTGCTGGTGAGCAAGGGGGTGCGTCTGATCACCCTGTCGGTGGCGGGTCTCACCGACGCCCTGGAGGTGGAGCGGCGGGTGCGCCGAGCCAGCGAGGAGATGGGAGGGATCGACGGCGTCATCGACCTGGCCGCCTTCAAACCAGCCGAATACTTCCTCACCCAGGGCAGCGCCCGCTTCGCGCGCCGGATGGCGGAGACGACCGCCCGCTGGCACGGCACCGGCCGGGCCCTCTACGAGCGTCTGGGGGACTCCAACCGCACCACCTGCTACGTGGCCGTCACCGCCATGGGCGGCGACTTCGGCTTCGTGGGTGATGGCGGCAACGTGCTCGGCGGCGCCGTCGCCGGATTCCTCAAGGGGCTCAAGCAGGAGCTCCCAGGCGCCCTCATCAAGGTGGTGGACTTCGAGCCCCGCCTCTCCCACTGGGTGGTGGCCGAGAGCGTGGCCCGCGAGTTGGAGGAAGGCAGCAACCGGACCGAGGTGGGCTACATGGCCGGCCGCCGCTTCGTGGTGGGGCTGCGCCGCTCGGACTTCCACGAGAACAGTCCCGTGCTGCGGCAGTTGGATCCCAACTGGGTCCTCGTCTTCTCCGGCGGCGGGCGCGGAGCCGTCTTCGAGGTCGCCAAGGCCGTGGCCCGTCTGGGCCCGGGCCCCAAGGTGATCGTCACCGGCCGCACCCCGGCCCCCCATGGCGACGAGCCCTACCTGGCGCTGGACGACGAGGACTTCGAGGCCTTCCGCCGCGAGGAGATGCTCCGCCGCAAGAAGGAGGATCCCGGCCTCACCCCGGTGAAGTTCAACCAGGACTTCGACCGCTTCGTCCGGGCCCGCGAGCTGTGGCGCAACCTCCAGGAAATCTACAGCCTGGGACTGCCCATCGAGTACGAGACGTGTGACATCTGCAACCCCGCCGACGTGCGGGAGATGATGGAGCGGGTGCGCGAGTACCACGGCCACATCGACGGCATCGTCCATGGCGCCATGGTGGAGGCCTCCAAGAGCCTCCCGGACAAGACGCCGGGCCTGGTGGCCTCCACGCTGGACGTGAAGGTGATGGGCCTGGTGAACCTGCTGGAGGCCACGCGGCGGGACGATCTCAAGCTGGTGATGTGCTTCGGCTCCGGAGCGGGCCGCTTCGGAAACAAGGGCCAGACGGACTATAGCGCCGCCAATGACCTGATGAGCAAGTGCCTCATGGCGTACGCGCACCGGGCCCGCTCCAACATGCGCTGCGTCACCATCGACTGGACGGCGTGGGAGGGCGCCGGGGCGGCGGTGCGCAACCGCGAGGTGGTGCAGAACACCGGCGTCTCCTTCATCACCCCGGCCGAGGGCTCCTACTGGTTCATCAACGAGCTGCTGCTCGGCCGCAGCGAGCGCGAGGTGGCCATCTTCGAGGAGCGGCTCTTCCGCGAGTGGCCCTTCCTGGGAGCCTCCGCCGAGGGCCCGGGCGCCCGCACCGTCTACGACGACCGCGGCTTCCTGCTCGTCCCCTCCGACTACCCGATGGTGGACGGCGTGGAGCGCCACGACGCGGAGGGCCTGGTCGCCACGCGGAGCTTCGATCTCACGACGGATCCGTTCGTGCTCCAGCACCAGCTCCACTCGGTGCCCATCATGCCAGGCACCTTCGGCTTCGAGATGCTGGGTGAGGCGGCCGCCCTCTTCCGGCCGGACCTGACCATCCTGCGCGCCGAGAGCCTGCGCATCGACACCCCGCTCAAGTTCTTCAAGGCGCCGCTCATCGGAGACCAGGCCAAGGGCAAGCCCATCCACGTCACCCTGACAGTGAGGGTGCTGCGCGAGCAGGACGACGAGGTGACGCTGTACGTCGAATCCTGCAGCGACCTGGCCCTGGGCCGCTCGGACCAGACGCAGCGCCGCATCCACCACCAGGGCTTCTACGTGCTCGGGCCCGCGCCGAAGGAGGAGCCGGGCAGGGGCCGGCTGCCGGACGCGCTCCCCGGCTCGCGGGCGCGCTCCATCTTCCACCTGGCCAAGGAGCCGCTGTACCTCGGCCCGCTCTTCTGCCGCGCCGAGTGGGTGTACGTCGGGGAGAAGGAAGTGGAAGGCATCATCCGCGCCCCCCGGCAGCGGGAGATCTTCACCCACGTGGCGCGCCCGCGCTTCCAGTTGGATCCGCTCCTGCTCGACGCGGCCTTCCAGGTGGCGGCCAACTGGGACGGCCACCACAACAACCTCGTCTCCGTGCCCATGGGGGTGGACCGACTGGTGCGCGGACGGCAGCGGCGACTGGGAGAGTCCGGGCACGTGAAGGCGCGGATGACCAAGGTGGACGGCGACGACGTGCTCTATGACTTCGAGGTGAGGGGCGAGGACGGCGCGCTGCTGCTGGGCGGCAGCGGGCTGTGGTTCCGGAGGCTGCGGGCGAAGGGATGAGCGGCACCCCGGGCCGACCCGAGCGGCTGGTGCTGCCCGGAGGGCGCGAGGTGGCGCTCGGCTGGGCAGAGGTGGGGCGGGAGGACGCCGAGGCCCTCTCACCCACGGAGCGCGAGGGGCTGGCGCGGTGCAGGACGGACAAGCGCCGGCGGGAGTACGTGGCGGGCCGGGTGGCCGCGCACCGGGCCCTGGCGCTGCTCGTCCCAGACCAACGGGCAGAGGTGACGGTGCGCACCGAGGGGCCGGATGCCGGGCGGCCCCTGCTGTGGCCTCCGCGAGGCCTGGCCCTCTCCCTCTCCCACAGCGCGGGGCTGGCGGTGGCGGCGCTCTCCCCTGGAGGGCCGCTGGGCGTGGACCTGGAGCAGAAGGTGGAGGCCAGCGCGGCCTTCCTGGAGGAAGCCTTCGCCCCGGGGGAGCTGGAGGGCTACCTCGCCCTCTGCGCGGACCGGATGGATGCAACCACCGCCGCCTGGGCCATGAAGGAGGCGGTGCTCAAGGTCTGGGGCGTGGGGCTGCGCGCCCCCCTGCAGCG
>QKJM01000057.1 GCA_003249315.1 Archangium sp. | reverse complement strand
GCACCGGCCTCAACCTCACCGCCGCCGACTACGTCATCCACTACGATCCCTGGTGGAACCCCGCCGTCGAGGACCAGGCCACCGACCGCACCCACCGCATCGGGCAGACCCGCGCCGTCATCAGCTACAAGCTGATCACCCGTGGCACCGTGGAGGAGAAGATCCTCGGCCTCCAGAAGCGCAAGAAGGACCTGGCCGCCGGGGTGCTCGGCGCCGACACCGACTTCGGCAAGCTCATCACCGAGGAGGACCTCACCGACCTCTTCTCAGGGAACTGAGCCCCCCGGCCGGGAGGATCGTTGGTTCTCCAACGGTACTCTCCGTGCATGCAGGCTGTCGCACGGGCCTCGGGACGGAACGCTTGTGCAGTGTCAGAGGGCACTGCTAGGTTGTTCAGTGTCACGAGCCGGTTCGCGAAGGGAGGGCACGTGCTTCTGGGCTTGCGCATTTCGAATGTGGCGGTGATCGAGGAGGTGGAGGTGGCGTTCGGGGCCGGGCTGACCGTGCTCACGGGCGAGACGGGGGCGGGCAAGTCCATCTTGGTGGACGCGCTCGGGCTGCTGCTGGGGGGGAGGGCTGACGCGGACGCCATCCGGGCCGGCTGCGAGGAGGCCTCGGTGGAGGGCGTCTTCGAGCGTACCCCGGTGCTGGCCGCCCGGCTGGAGGAGCTGGGCCTGCCGGACCTGGGGGAGGAGGTGCTGGTGCGCCGCGTGGTGGGCCGCAGCGGACGGGCCAAGGCCTACGTCAATGGCGCGCTGGTGACGGTGGGTGTACTGGGCCGTCTCATGCGCGGGACGGTGGACATCGCCGGACAGCATGAGCACGTGAGTCTCTTCGACTCCGGCCTGCACCGCGCGCTGTTGGATCGCTACGGGCGGCTGGAGGAGCAGCTCGCCGTCTACGGGCGGGACTGGGCGGCGGTACAGGAGGTGGTGGCGCGCATGGAGTCGCTGGGCGGGGACGAGTCCCGGCTGCGAGAGCGCGCCGAGTTCCTCCGCTTCCAGCTCGACGAAATCGTGAAGCTGGAGCCGGAGCCCGGTGAGGATGTGCGACTGGACGCGGAGCGGCGCCGGCTGGCCGGGGCGGAGAAGCTTCGGCGGCAGGCGGCCGAGGCGGAGCTGCTGGTGGGGGGTGAGGAGGCGAGCGCGGTGGAGACGGTGGGTCGCGCGCTGGGGTTGGTGGGGGAGGCGGCGAAGTGTGACGCCACGCTGGCTCCGGTGGAGCAGGCGTTGGGCGCGGCCCTCGCGGAGCTGGAGGAGGCGCAGCGTCGGCTCAACCGGTATGTGGAGGGGCTGGAGTCGGATCCGGCCCGGCTGGCGGAGGTGGAGGACAGGCTGGACGCGCTCAAGCGGCTGTGCCGCAAGCACGGCACCCACCTGGACGGGGTGCTGCAGAAGCGCGAGGCGCTGGAGGCGGAGCTGTCCACCCTGGACAACCGGCAGGAGGTGTTGGAGGAGCTCTCGCACGGGCGCCGGGCCGCGGAGGAGCGGGCGCGTCGCAGTGGGGAGGTGCTCAGCAGGGCTCGCGTCGCATGTGCCAGTACCTTCGGTGCCCAGGTGCGAGAGGGGCTCGGGCAGCTCGCTCTGGGCAAGGCCGCCTTCGAGGTTCGGGTGGTGCCGGGGGGGCGGCTCGAGTCGCATGGGCTGGACGAGGTGGAGTTCTTCTTCAGCGCCAACCCGGGAGAGCCTCCCCGGCCGCTGGGCAAGGTGGCCTCTGGTGGAGAGGCTTCTCGCCTGTTGCTGGCCCTCAAGCGGGCCCTGGCGGACAGTGACGATTGCGGCTGTTACATCCTCGACGAAGCCGACGCTGGCGTCAGCGGCGCCATCGCCGACGTGGTGGGGCGGATGATCAAGGACGTCAGCGGCCACCGTCAGGTGCTGTGCATCACCCATCTGCCCCAGGTGGCGGCCTACGCGGACGCCCACCTGCTCATCAGCAAGGGCCTCAGGGGGGAGCGTACCGTCTCCGAGGTCGTTCCCTTGCAGCCGGGCGCCGAGCGGACGCGGGAGCTGGCCCGGATGATGTCCGGGGTAGAGGTGTCGCGAGAGGCGCTGGGGGCGGCCGAGGCCCTGGTCCGCTCCGCCCACCGGGCGTCCGGAGCCCCCCGGGCCCGCCGGGAGCCGACCCCGGACGGGGGGTCCCGAGGTCGGCTACGCCGCACCGCATGAAAGATCCTGTGAAGCGTGTCCTTGCTCCGCCAACCTCCCTCACATAGCATCCACTCCGTGTCCAGAACCGCAGGGCAGACCGCGGCTCCCCCCATGAAGGTCGTCTCGGCCGGCCTGACGGATGTGGGGCGTAAGCGAAATCACAACGAGGACAGCTTCCTCATCGACGACGCATTGCAGCTCTATGTCGTCGCGGATGGGATGGGTGGCCATGCAGGGGGCGGTACCGCCTCCCGCATCGCCGTCGAGACCATCGACAAGGAGCTGAGACGGGCCCGGGAGAGTCGGGACAACCCGTTCGTCACCATCCCCAACCTCCAGGACGCGCTCCTTCCGGATGCGTTGCGCACGGCGGTGGAGAAGGCCTGCCTGGCCATCTTCACCACCGCGCAGGAGGACCCGCGCCTGGCGGGCATGGGCACCACGGTCATCTCCCTGGTGGTGCGTGACAACCATGCCTTCTTCGCTCATGTCGGCGACAGCCGCGCCTACCTCATCCGGGGTCCGCTCATCCAGCAGATCAGCGAGGACCACTCGCTGGTCAACGAGCAGATCAAGGCGGGGATGATCACCCCCGAGGAGGCCAAGCACTCCCGCTACAAGAACATCATCACCCGCTCGGTGGGCTTCGAAGAGGAAGTCCAGGTGGACGTGATGGGGCTGGTGGTGGAGCCGGAAGACGTCTTCCTGCTGTGCTCGGACGGCCTCGCCAACATGGTCGAGGACCACGAACTCCAAGAGGCGGTGCTCACCGCGCCCCGCTTCGAGGACATTCCTCAGCGTCTCATCGATCTCGCCAACGAGCGGGGCGGAGATGACAATATCACCGTCATCGTTGTCCGGGCCTCCGCGTAATACCCGGAGCTTCGATGGGCCTCCTGGAATTGTTCCACGAGGGTGAATGTGTCGAGTAGGACCTCAACGGTCGCTGCTTGACACTCTGAGAAGTCGGATGGTAGCTGCCCAAACGGCCTCCGCGCCTCGAGGGGCGTGGTGGTTGACGGTGGGTCGGACGGGAGGGCGAGGGGGAGATGAAGCGAGCTTCGGGACGACCTAGCTTCTCGCACCGTCGCACGCCGAAGCGCTATGGCGCATGAGGGAGCTGGCATTGGCGAAAAAGACCTACACCCTGATGCTGATCGCGGATCACCATTCGCCGGTCAGGCGCTTCAATGTGTCGAAGGCGCTGATCGTGCAGGTGGTCGCGGGGCTTCTGGTGTTGTCGGGGGTAGCCGTCGGAGCGACGCTCCACTACTTCCAGGTAGCTCGCGATGCGGCGGAGAACCGCATCCTGCGTGAAGAGAACCTCACGCTGCGCACGCAGCTCAAGTCGGTGCGTGAGCGGATAGAGCACATCGGCTCCACGTTGGATCGGGTGGAGCGCTTCGATCAGAAGCTGCGCGCCATCACCCTGCTGTCGGATCCGCAGCGCAACCTGGCCATGGGTCCGGTGGAGACGGAGCCGGGCGTGGGTGCGCCGGGGTCGGAGACGCAGTTCACGGATCTCACCAGCATGGAGTCGCCCAAGGCGCTGGCGAGCCGGCTGGACAGGCTGAGCGCGGAGGCCACGCGCCAGGAGCAGAGCCTGCAGGAACTGCAGGCCTACTTCCAGGATCAGAAGTCGCTGCTGGCCTCGACGCCGTCCGTCTGGCCCACGCGCGGCTGGGTGACGAGTGACTTCGGGAATCGGTTGGATCCGTACACGGCGGATCGGGTGCAGCACGGAGGGATGGACATCGCGGCGCCTCACGGCAAGGAGGTGATCGCTCCCTCGGATGGCACGGTGGTGTTCGCGGGGCTGGAGGGCGGTTACGGCAACGTCATCGTCATCGACCACGGCTACGGCATCAAGACGCGCTACGGCCACCTGTCGAAGATGCTGGTGAAGGCCGGCGACAAGGTGAAGCGCGGCTCGCAGATCGCCGCGGTGGGCAACACGGGCCGCTCCACGGGTCCGCACCTGCACTACGAGGTGCGCGTCAACGGCATCCCGCAGAACCCGCGGAAGTTCATCCTCGAGGAGCGCTGAGCGCCGTTTCGAGAGCGGGTTCGGGGCGAGGGATTCAGATCCCTCGCCCTTTTGCGTTTTCAGCCCTCGTCGCGCGCGGGGACGAAGCCACCGAGCTGGAGCCGCCGACCCTGGAGTCCCTCACCCGGGCCCCGCCGTTCCAGCGTATAGGCTCGCTCGAGTTCGGCCCAGACCAGGGGACCGAGCACCTGCCAGTGGCTGGGCTGCTCGATGGTGAGCTCGAGCAGGGCGAGGGTGAAGTCGAGTGGCTCGGCGCCCTCGGGGAGGACGGCGCGCGTGTCGGCCACCAGCCGAGTCCGGGCGCTCTCGCGCAGCTCCTCCGTCACCGCGAGGCTCGAGGTGGGCACCAGCAGCGCGGCGAGGTGGTCCCCCAGCAGACGCACCACGGGGGCGCCGGGGAGCTGATCCTTCAGTGAGGTCACCACGGCCCGCAGCACGGCGTCTCCGGTGGGGAATCCGTGGCGGGCGTTGACGTGGATCATCCCCTTCACGTCGGCGATGAGGGCGCCCACCGTCCAGCCCGCATGGTGCGCATGGGTGGACAGATCGAACTCCTCCTTGAGGAGCGCTCCCTGCTGGAGGGCGAGCGGGTTGAGGGCTCCCAGGGCGTCGGGGATGCCACGGCGCGCGTGCTCCTCGTCGAGCAGGCGCTGGAGGGCGAGCTTCACCGGCTCGGGTGAGCGCTGCACGAGCCGGGGGTAGAGGGCCACCAGCTCGGTGGCCATGGACTCGTCGATGGCATAGGGCATGGGCGCTCTTTAGCGCAGGACGTCGGGGCGCGCAGGGGGCTTGGGCGCCTGCCCGCTCATCCGGTGTGGTGGGCGGTCACCGTCACCTCGTCCCGATCATGGTAGAGCTGGCGCATCGTCAGTCCCTGCCAGCCGCCCTCCTCGGTGAGGATGTGACGCACCCGGAGCAGGACGGGGTTCTTGTCCTTCATGGGCAGCTTGATGTTGGCCACCAGTTGGGAGGCCCATCCGAGCCGGCCCCACTTGGCCAGGAGCTGCGCCACCTCGAGCGGCCGCCAGGCCATGTCACAGAAGAGCCAGTCCGCCGGTTCCTCGGGGGTGTAGGCGAAGGCGCTCTCCTGCACGTGCTTCACGCGAGGGTGCTCGGCGAGCTCCGGCAGCAGCTTCGCGGGATCCACCGCGATCACCCGGGCTCCGCGCGCCACCAGTCGCTGCGTCCACCCGCCAGGCGCCGCGCCCAGGTCCACGCACACCTCTCCGCGACCCGGCTCGGAGGTCAGGCTGGTCAGGGCCTCCTCCAGCTTCATCGCCGCACGGGAGGCGGCATCGACCGGGCGCCGCATCCGCTGCCGGCCGCCAGGGGCCAGCGAGAGGGCCTCCAGCGCAGGCACCACCCCCGCCATCATCACTCCGGGCGCGACGCACAGCTCCACCAACGTGGCGCCCAGCTCGCGCGCTCGCCAGGCCTCCTCCAGCAGCCGCTCCGACGG
>QKJM01000591.1 GCA_003249315.1 Archangium sp. | reverse complement strand
GCTTGACGCCTCCAGACTTGGGAGGTGTCCGAGAGCCGGTGGTTTGGGAGGGGGCATGTCGCTGGCGCAATGGGGGGCCGCGGCATGAAACGGGGGTGTGCTCCCGCCGGGGGGTGGTGAGCACACAGGAGTGGCCGCTGGAGCATCGCGTGGTCGGGGGTCCACGCATCTCGACGGCCGGACGGGTCGGCTTTGTTTTTCCGGGCGGGCGCGCACCTCAGTGCGCGTCCGCCCACGTCTTTCCCGCCCCCACGTCCACCTTCAAGGGGACCTTCAGCCGCATCACCTCCGTCATGCACTTGCGGGACAGCTCCTTGACGGCTTCCACCTCCGCGTCCGGGACCTCGAAGAGGAGCTCGTCGTGTACCTGCAGCAACATCCTCGCGCGCAGGCCCTGCTTCTCCAGCTCCTCCTCCACCACCAGCATGGCCTTCTTGATGAGGTCCGCCGCGGTGCCTTGGATCGGCATGTTGATGGCGGCGCGCTCGGCGGCCTGGGCCACCTGGCGGTTCTTCGAGCTCAGGTCCCCCATGGGGCGACGGCGGCCGAAGAGCGTCTCCACGTAGCCCTGCTCCCGGGCCACCTTCACCGTCTCGTCCAGGTAGCGCTTGATCCCAGCGTAGCGGGCGAAGTAGCGCTCGATGATGTCGCGCGCCTCCTCCACGGGGATGTTGAGGCGGGTGGACAGGCCATGCGGGCTCAGCCCATAGGCGATGCCGAAGTTGACCGTCTTGGCCACCCGGCGCTGATCGCGCGTCACCTCGCCCGGCGCCACGCCGAAGATCTCCGCGGCGGTGCGGCTGTGGATGTCCTCGTCATGGGCGAAGGCCTCGATGAGGACGGGATCCTCGGCGATATGCGCCAGCAGCCGTAGCTCGATCTGGCTGTAGTCCGCGGAGACGAGCTGGTGCCCCTCCTCGGCGATGAAGGCACGGCGGATCTCCAGGCCCAGCTCGGTGCGGATGGGGATGTTCTGCAGGTTGGGATCCGACGAGGACAGCCGCCCGGTGGCGGTGGCCGCCTGATGGTAGGTGGTGTGGATGCGCCCGTCCTTTCTGGACACCAGCTCCGGCAGCGTATCCAGGTAGGTGCTCTTGAGCTTGGAGAGGCTGCGGTACTCGATGATGGCGCGAGGCAGCTCGTGCAGCTCCGCCAGCTTCTCCAGCACCTCCTGGTCCGTGGAGGGGCCCGTCTTCCCCCGCTTGAGCACGGGCAGCTCCAACTTCTTGTAGAGCACCTCGGCGAGCTGAGGGTTGGAGCCCACGTTGAACACGGTGCCAGCGAGTCGGTGGATCTCCTCCTCCTTCCGGGCGCACTGCGCGCCCACCTTCTCGGAGATCTCCCGGAGCACCTTCACGTCCACCTTCACCCCGCGCAGCTCCATGCGCGCCAGCAGGGGCACCAGCGGCAGCTCCAGCTCTCGAGCCACCTGCGCCAACCGGCCCACGCTCTCGAGTTCCTCCCACAGCCCGGGCGCCAGCCTCCGCGCCGCATCCGCGCGGGCCGCGAATGCCACCGCGACCTCCTCGGGCGCATGGTCGGCCAGCGGCCTGGCCTTGCGGCCGCCAGTGACCGGCCGCTCCGGCAGCTCCATCTGCAACCGCTCGCGGGCAAGGAACTCCAGGGAGTGATCGCGCCGTGAGGCATCCAGCAGGTAGCTGAGCAGCTCCACGTCCCCTTCTCCGCCCTTCAGCTCGATCCCCTCGCGCGCCAGCAGCAGGGTGAGGGCCTTGAGGCCATGCCCCCCCTTCTTCACCGCCGCGTCCTCCAGCACGCCCTGGAAGGCCGCCTGGAAGTCACCGGGCCGCACCTGCTCCACTCCCAGTCCCTCGTGGCACAACGGCACGTAGCGCGTGCCACCGTCCTTCAGCGCCACTCCCAGGCCCACCAGCGGCGCGGCGAAGGGCAGCCCCTCGTAGGCGGGAATGAGCGTCACCTCCCCCGCCTCCCGCACCGCCGTGGCCAACGCCTGGAGTGCCTCCTTCGTGGTGACGCACTCCGTCTCGGACACCATCGGCGTGGTTTCCTTCGCCGGCAGCTCGCGCAGCAGCGCGGAGAACTCCAGCTCGGTGAAGAGCTGGCGGAGCTGCTCGTCATGCTGGGGACGGCGCTCCAGGTCCTTGACGGACACGCCCAGCTCCAGCTCCGTGCGGAACGTCACCAGATCCTTCGCCCGCAGCAGGCTCTCCCGGTGCGACGACAGGGCCTCGCGGATCTTCGGCTTCTTCACCTCGGCGAGCCGCTCGAGCAGCGTCTCCACGTCGCCGAACTCCCGCAGCAGCTCCACCGCCGTCTTCGGGCCCACGCCCGGCACCTTGGGGATGTTGTCCACCGCGTCGCCGATGAGCGCCAGGTAGTCGCGCATCTGCTTCGGCTCGATCCCCAGCCGCTCCTTCACCTCCGCGGGCGTGGTGTACCGATCGTTCTGCGGATCGTACAGGTGTACGTCCTCGTCGACGATCTGCATGAAGTCCTTGTCCCCGGTCACCACCAGGACGCAGAAGCCCTCGGCCTTGGCGCGCTTCGCCAGCGTGCCGATGACGTCATCCGCCTCCCAGCCCGACACCTCCAGCACCGGCAGGTTGAGCCCCTCCACCACCCGGCGGATGTAGGGGAACTGCTGGGACAGATCCTCCGGCGTCGCCTCGCGATGGGCCTTGTAGTTGGGATCGATCTTCTGGCGCTCGACGCGGCTGTCCTTGTCGAAGGCGAGCGCCACGTGGGTGGGCTGCAGCTCCTTGAGCGCCTTGAGCACCTGCCGGGTGAAGCCCAGGGTGGCGTTGGTGGGCACGCCGCGGGCCGTCAGCGGGGGAATGGCGTGGTAGGCGCGGAAGATGAAGCTGGAAGCGTCGATGAGGACGAGGCGGGGCGCGCCGCTCGGAGGGCTCGGAACCATGAACTCCGGCCTTAATCGAGCCCCCGCTCGCTGTCCATGCCAGGAAGCACCCCGGGAGCCCCGTCGAGGGCCCCCAGGGAGGGAGGCTCAGCAGCCGTTCTCGCTCTTGAGCGCCAGGGCCTTCTCCTCCAGCCCGTCACCCGGGACGGCGAAGTCCAGCACCTCGTCCAGTTGCTCGCAGGACTGGGCCTCCTTGAAGGCCTTCAGGCCGCGCGTGGAGCACCGGCCCACCGCCGCGTTGAGATCCGTATTGCCCGCGTAGAACGAGAAGCCCAGCTTCCAGATGCGGCAGGAGCGCCGCTTGTCGCCGCGGTCATCCCAGTACTTGCCGCTCACCACGGACTTGGCCGCCATGTCCTGCAGGATGTTGCGCCGGTAGAAGGACGGCTTGGACTCGAAGAGATCATCGCCCATCAGCCGCTTGTCCATTTCGAGCGCTTCCCGGAAGGGCTCCTCGGCCTTCTCCGGATCATCCACCTGCAGGTGGCCCTGCCCCAGCTTGAAGAGCTGGTCCGCCGTGGACACCTCCTTGAGCAGCTCGTCCGCCTGGCTGTGGAACTTCGCCATCTCGTAGTTGGAGCGCACCTTCTGCAAGGTGACGAGCGCCTCGTTCCCGCGCCCGTGCCAGTAGTCCATCATCGCCGCGACGATGTACTTGCTGGGAAAGCGCTGGGCGAAGGCGTTCTCCACGTCCTTCTTCGGATCCGACACCGCGTCATCCTCCGCGAAGATGTCCGACACGGGGCAGACCCAGGGGACGGCGTTGGGATCCAGCTTCAGCCGGGCGGCGAGGAACCCGCGGTAGAGCTTGTTCCTGGGCCGCCACTCGTTGCGCCGCAACCGTCGACGGTTGTCCAGCACCAGGGTGAAGCCCAGCGGCGGCTCCAGCTCGTCCTTGCGCATGCCCTGGCAGGCGAAGCTCATGTACCGCTCGCACCGGGGCACCGCGGCGCTCCACTGGTTGTCACGCAGGTAGCGCTTGCAGTCATCCTCGGCCCGCTTCATCACCTGGACGGCCGCCTCGCGCGCCTTGGGCTTGGCCCGGCGGAAGTAGACGCTGTTCTTCGGAATCTTCCGGAAGACATCCATCGCCTCCTCTTCCTTGAGGCGCGCCAGGGCCTTCTCGCCCTGGGCGAAGTACTCGGAGGCCTCCTTCTCCAGCTTGATGCGACGCATCAGGCTGTTGGCCTCGGCGTGAATGGGATCGATGTCCAGGGCCTTGGAGCAGGTCTCCTCGGCCTTGGCCCAGTTGGGCTCGCCCCCCATCTCCGTGGAGGAGAAGGAGCGGCACTGGCTGAGCAACTCCTGCACCTGCACGGCCGGGTTGGGAGGAGGAGCTGCGGGCGGAGGCGCCTGCGTCGCCACGTCGCCACCAACCAGGGATTTGATGATCCCCGCCACCAGCAGCAACCCGACGAGGCCGGCGGCCACCACCAGCAGCTTCTTGCGAGGAGCCGCCGCGCCCGCCGCGGGTGCCTTGGCGCCACCCGCTCCCGCGAGCGCCGCCCCGCGCCGGGGTGCCATCTCGCCACGCCCGCGCCGCGTCGGCACGAGGGCGGAGCCGGCGGCGTCCTCCAGCACCATCTCCACCATGCCGAACTGGATGATGTCTCCGGGCTGGAGCACCACCTCCTCGGTCCCCACCGGCTGGTTGTTCACCAGGGTGCCGTTGGCGCTGCCCATGTCGCGCAGCACCGCTCCCTCGGGCGTCTCATCCACCTCGGCGTGCCGACGACTCACCGAGTCGTCCTCCAGCAACACCGTGGCGGGCGGCGACTGACGGCCCACCACCAGCTTGCCCTGAACGGGGAAGCGCTGGTTGGCCCAGGGGCCGGTGAGGCCCTTGAGGACCAGCGAGCCGCCCTCCGCTCCGGCCTCCGCCGCATCGCCTCCCGCCCTCGAGGGCCGAGGACGCTTCGACAGGGACGAGGGCTGCCCGGAGGCCTCCGCCTGCCGCGCCTTGAGGCTCGGCATGGCCCGCGTGGACCGGACAGGAGCCTCGCCCGACGACTCCTCCTCCGAGTCCTTCACCGCCCTGCGCTTGCCGCTCCCCTGCCGCGCCGGCGCCTTGAGCCGCAGCTCATAGTCGCCCAGCAGAACCTGGGAACGGGACGTGAGAGGCGTCGGTCCTTCGATCCGCTCTCCGTCCACGAAGGTGCCATTGGCACTCCCGAGATCCTCCACCATCACCTTCCCGCCCTCTACCCAGAGTCGGGAGTGCCGGCGGGAAACACCTCCCTCGGAAAGGACCAGTGCATTGCCTTCCTGGCGGCCGATGCTCAGCTCGCCGGAAAGCGGGTGCTCGCTCTCGTTGCCGTCGGGGTGACGAACGACCAGGGTGGGCATGGGAACGTCAGTCCTCGCGGAAGATGCTCATGTTGACGGGAATGCCCTTGCGCTGCAGGTCATCGTAGAACTTGGGTACGAAACCACTGGCCACGAAGCGCCCGCGCACCTTGCCATCCTCCGTGAAGCCTTCCTGCTTGTAGTAGAAGATGTCCTGGAGGGTGACGATGTCCACCTCCATGCCCGCCACCTCCGTGACGAAGCAGATCTTGCGCGTCCCGTCCGAGAAGCGCGTCTGCTGCACGATGATGTGGACCGCGCTGGCGATCTGCTCGCGGATGGCGCGCACCGGCAGCTCCATGCCGCTCATCAGCACCATCGTCTCCAGGCGGGCGATGGCGTCGCGCGGAGTATTGGCGTGCAGCGTGGTGAGCGAGCCGTCGTGGCCCGTGTTCATCGCCTGGAGCATGTCCAGCGTCTCGCCGGCGCGGCACTCTCCCACCACGATCCGGTCCGGCCTCATGCGCAGGCAGTTCTTCACCAGATCGCGAATGGCGATGGCGCCCTTGCCCTCCAGGTTGGGCGGCCGGCTCTCGAGCTGAACCCAGTGATCCTGAGGGAGCTGCAGCTCCGCCGCGTCCTCCACCGTGACGATGCGCTCGTCCTCGGGGATGAACGAGCTGATGATGTTCAGCGTCGTCGTCTTCCCCGAGCCCGTGCCTCCGGAGATGACGATGTTCTTGCGCGCCTTGACGCACATCTCCATGAACTCGGCCATCTGCGCGGTGACGGTCTTGTACTTGATGAGATCCTGGATCTTCAGCGAGTCCTTCTTGAACTTGCGGATGGTGATGCAGGGGCCCTTGAGCGCCAGCGGCGGGATGATGGCGTTGACGCGGCTGCCGTCCTTGAGGCGCGCGTCCACCAGCGGGCTGGACTCGTCGATGCGCCGGCCGATGGGCGCCACGATCCGCTCGATCACCCCCAGCACCGCCTGGTTCGAGCTGAAGATCTTGTCCGAGAGGACCAGCTTGCCCTTGCGCTCGATGTAGATCTGGTTGGCGTGGTTCACCATGATCTCGCTGATCTCATCAGACGAGAGGAACGCCTCCAGGGGCCCGAGGCCCAGGGCCTCGTTGATGACGTCGGTGAGCAGCTCCTCCCGATCCACGTCCGGGGGCAGCTCGCCATCCACCTCCATCTGGTCGATGATGTCGCAGATGGCCTTCTCGGTGCGCCGCCACAGCTCGTCATCACCGAGCCGATCCATGTCCATGCGGCGCAGATCGAGGTACTCGATCAGCCGGTCGTGGATCTCCTTCTGGAGCCGGGTGTAGGCCTCGACCCGGGGATCCACGCGGCGCTTGTTCTTCGCCAGCGCCGAGGCGAGGGACGCGGGCATGCGTGCGTTGGCCGCCGGAGCCGGCTCCTCGTAAGGCTCCTCCTCCTCCTCGTAGGGCTCGTCCGCGTACTCCTCCTGCCCGTCGTAGCCGGCGTCATCCTCGTAGTACTCCTCCTCGGGCATCGCCGTGCGCGTGACGTTGACGTCCTCCAGCGGCTCCACGTTGAGGATGTAGTCGCCGATGTAGACCTTGTCCGTCGGCTTGAGCACCTGCGGCGCGGCGATCTTCTTGCCGTTCACGAAGGTGCCGTTGGTGGACTTCATGTCCACGATGATGAGCCGGCCGTCCTTGGAGACGATCCGGGAGTGGTACTTGGAGACGTTGCCCTTCGCGAGGACGATGTCGTTGCCGGCCAGGCGCCCGATGGTGATCTCGTCCTTTTCGAACTCGATCTGCTCGGTGCCTCCACCTTTCTCCTCGAGAGTGACGAGAAACATGGCGCGGATGCTACCAAGCGCGTGCGTCCCCTCAAAGCGTGGCAATCACGCTCCCTGAAAAGAGGAGAGGCCGGCACCCGTCCTCCACCAGGGAGACGGGTCCGGCCTCGGGGCACGGCGCGACGAGCGGCGCGCTCAGTCGAAGATGTTGAAGTTCACCTCGCTACGCGCCTGCTTGTAGCGGCTCTTCACGTCCTCGATGATCGTCCGGATCTTGTCCGAGTCCGGGTTGACGATCCGGGGGGTGACGAAGACGACCAGCTCGCGCTTGGTGGAGTCGAAGGCCCGGCTCTTGAAGAGCTCGCCGATGATGGGGATGTGGCCCAGGCCCGGCAGCTTGGAGACGGCCTTCTGCTCGTCATGGCTGAAGACACCCGAGAGGACGATCGTCTCCCCGTGACGGACGGTGACGTTCGTCTTCACTTTGCGCGTGCGGAAGCCGGGGATGGCCGACGAGCCACCGAAGGACACCGCCACCGAGGAGTCCACCTCGCTGACCTCGGCCTCGATCTCCGTCTGGATGTTGCCGTTGCGGTCAGCGGTGGGGCGCAGGTTGAGGATGACGCCGTAGGGCTTGTACTCCACGCTGAACTGATTCTGGGTGATGAGGGGGATGGGGATCTCACCACCGGCGAGGAACTCGGCCTTCTCCCCGCTGGCGCACACCAGCTTGGGCTGGGCCAGCAGCCGACCGTAGCCGTCGTTCCCCTGGAAGCCCACCGAGAAGTCCGACCCGGCCGAGATGACGGTGGTGCTGCCGCCCGACCCGAAGGTGCCGGGGAACAGCTCCTGGCTGATGTTCGCCGTGGCGGCCACGCTGCCGGTGATGTCCGTGGGGTACTTGATCCCGTACCGATCCTTGCCGTTGCGGCGGATCTCCACGAACTGCACCTCGGAGAGGATCATCCGCTTGATGCCCACCACCAGCAGGTTCTCCACCTTCTCACCCACCGCCTTGGTGATGAGCTCGGCCTTCTGCAGGTCCTGCTGGCTCTCCACCGAGCCCTCCAGGAAGATGGTGGAGCCCACCACGTTCACCTGCACGTTGCGCAGGCCCGCCTTCTGGAAGGCCGCGCTCAGGTTCTGCGCCACCAGCTTCTTGGCGTTGGGCGCCACCTTCACGAAGCTCTTCACGTTCGGGTAGAGCGACACCACCTGCTCGATCCGCTCGGCGTCTCCGGTGGTGTACGCCTGTCCGTCCAGGTAGATGCGATCTCCCACCATCCGCACGGACACGCCTTCGATCTCCCCGAGCAGCTTCTTGATCTCGGAGATGACCTCGTTGGGATCCTGCTTGCGCACGGCCACCAGGTAGCTGACGCGCTGGCCGGAGCTCTTCCACACCAGCAGCGTCGTCTTGCCCTCCGCCTGGCCGATGATCAGCACCTGGCTGTTACCGATCACCTTCACATCGGCGATGCTCGGATCGCCCAGGGCGATTCGGGTAGCGCCAGGAACGGTGAGCACCTTCTGGGTGCCCACTCCAAGGCTGATACTGCTGCCTTCCTGCGCTCCTGCGGAGCCCGCCACGAACAAGGCCAGCAAGGCCCCCACCGCGGCAACCTGCGTGAAGCGTCCATGCATCGTCAGATTCCCCTCTTCGCGTCGCATCCGCACTACCCCAGTCTGTCGTGCTGCCACCACATGGCCCAGAAAGTCCCCAGCGCGATCGCCACGCCGTAGGGAATGTGGCGCCGTGGCCCGGAACCGGCGCTCTCCTGCATCAGCCGTGCCCTCACGGCCCACCGCCGCAACATGCCCGCCAGCGTTTCCCACACCTCGCCCTGCCACAGCAACGTCACCACCGCCTGGAGCGCTCCCACCAGCGAGATGAAGGCCGCCGCCGCCATCACCGCGGGAAAGCCCAGCACCGCCCCCACCCCCGCCATCAACTTCACGTCGCCCCACCCCATCCGGCCCTTCAACGCCGCCGGCACCAGCAACACCGCCAGCCCCGCTCCGGCCACCACTCCGCTCACCAGCCCCGTCTCCAGCCCGCCCACTCCCTCCACCCACAGCCTCACGCCCAACGCGAGCGCGAGCAAAGGGTACGTGACGACGTCCAGGATCTCGCGGCGCAGTACATCCGTCGCCACCGAGATCACCAGCGCCACTCCCAGCAGAATCCAGAGTGCGACGTAGACAGGTTCCATCGGTCTCCTGCCCACGACGCGGGCAGGTCCATGGAATAAATCAGGGAGGGCCGCTCTTCGTCAATTGGCGAACAGCCCGATCCCGGGGACGCGGGGGCTCCGCCCTCACTGGTAGGCCAGCCGCACCCGCTCGCTGCAGACGAAGTACTCGTCGCCCTCCTCGATCTTCCGGCGCTTGATCCGCTGCTTGTTGAACCAGGTGCCGTTGGAGGAGCCGAGGTCCTCGATGTAGTAGTCGGCGCCATCTCGCACGATGACGGCGTGCTCACGCGAGACCTTGCCGGAGTTGATGACGAGGTCGCAGTGCTTGCCACGGCCGATGACGAAGCGCTCCTTGACGATGGGCTGGGGCTCGGCGTTGTCCAGGAGCAGGAAGAGCGTGCCCCGAGGCTCGTCGTCCATCATGGGCTCGTCGTCCATGGGCTCGTCGTCCATGGGCTCGTCATCCATGGGCTCGTCGTCGTGCAGGGGGTCGTCCGAGGTCAGCCCCAGGCCGGAGTCGTCGACGTCATCCGGGAGCGGCTCCTCGTCGAGCTCCTCACGCGGCTCGTTGCTCTTGCCCTTGATGAGGCGCTCGAGCTCGGCGGCCGTCTCCAACACGCGCTCGGCCACCTCGCGGCGCGCGGGATCATTGTCCAGCGCGTTGGCCGGCGTACGCTCCTCGGCCCGGGCGGAGGGCCGCTGCGGAGGCGGACCCGGCGGCGGGGTCAGCTCATCACGCGAGGACGCGGAGACAGGCTGGAGAACGGGCGGAGCCGACTTCGCGGCCGACGGACGATCCATCCCCCGGCCTGTTTTCGCCGCCACCTCGATGAACCCGTTGAGTCGCGCGAACATGAACAGCGCCTGGTTGATGAGCGCGTCGCGATCCGAGCCCATCTGCTGGGCCATGTCTTCGTAGGTCTCCCACAGGTGATCGGCGATGCCAACCTTGCGGGCAGGGCGGGAGTTCTGATCGATCATCAGTCTTTGACTCGCTTGGCCAGGAGTCCCCGACGATAGCAGAGCCCGCCAGGGACGCGAAATTACTCGAAAGGCGTGATTGCGCGGGAGTTGGGCACCTCCGCGAAGATGGCCTCCAGGTTGATCTGGAGGATGCCATCCGCCGAGGGGTAGGAGATGTAGGCCAGGTCCGTCCCCCCCAGATCGGCGTGTACCACCGAGCCGGGCAACCGGTAGCGAGAGAAGCCCATCTCGTAGGTGTTGTCCACGGTGATGGAGAAGGGGAAGAAGCGGGAATTGGCCGTCACCACGTAGAAATCGCCGCGGGTCAGCTCCGTGTCCGACCTGCTGACATAGATGCCCACCCCCACACCTTCCAGGGAGCCGTCATAGCCGTCCGGGTGGAAGTAGTAGGCGCCACGCTCCTCGTAGGTATCCCCGGCTCCCATGCGCCGGAGGAAGCTCCCGGCGGTGGAGAGGAGCACCAGGGGCTGAGCGCCCGCCGCCCTCACCTGGAAGCGGGTGAAGGAGGCACAGGCCTCTGGAATCTGGGTGTTCGTCACCAGGACGGCCGGCTGACCCGAGGTGGCCGGCGGCTCCACGGCGCTCACGACCAGCTCCGTGGCGCACGTGTCTCCCCCACCCTCCGGGAACAGGATGATGAGATCCTCCGGATGCACCACCTCCTGAAGCGCGAGTCCCTGCGGCGCGGCGGGGACCTCGAAGCGGCCCGAGGTCCCTGGCTGCCGGACCACCGAGTCCAGCCCGGGCAGGAGACCCTGGAACACCAGGCTGTACTGGGCACTCCGGGTGACGCCATCCGTCACGGCCACGGTGATGAAGCCGGCGAGGACATCGGCGCTCTTGTCCTTGGAGACGCCCTGCGCGGTGAAGAGACCCACGGAGGAATCGGCGACCTCGGTGCGGATGTCGAACGGGCGCAACGTCAGCGCATCGAAGAAGAGGATCTCCCCACTGGAGAGCGGGACGATGCCCAGCAACGGGATGGTCACCACGTCCAGGGCGGTGCCCCGCTGGAGGAGCAGGTCCGACTGGGAGGCCAGCGTCATGCCCATGGGAAGGCCAGGGCCCGCGCCGATGGCCGCCATGGGGTGGCCAGTGCTGTCCAGGGCCACGGCGCCGGTCGAGGGATCCACCGCCAGCACGCCCGTACACTGGGGCTGACCCCCACAGAAGGCCGGATCGAGGATGGCGAAGATGCGCCTCGTCTCCGCCGTCACCACCAGATTCCCCTCCTCGTCCTTCTCCACCCGCTTCACCATCCCGTGGGAGGAGAGCTGGAGCACCGGGGCACCGAAATTCAGCGGCATCGTCACCAGCGTCTGCTCGTCCAGCTTGAAGCTGCTACCGGATCTGCCCGCCGCGCCGCGCGTGGACACGGCGATCTGCCCGGCCTCGGGCAGCACGAGCAGGGAGCTCACGGACTCGCCCTCTGGCAGCGGCGCGTCCAGCGCCTCGGGCGTGGGCATGGGGGTGCCCCCGCTCAACGCCTCGGGCGCGGGCACCCGCAGCCGCCAGAGCCGGGCCCCGTCGGGCTCCTGGGTGGCGTAGTAGAGCGTGCTGCTCCCGCCCTCCGCGTCCGGACCCCGGGCCGAGAAGGCGGTCACCGGGCCGGTGGAGACACCCAAGGCGCTGGTGTCCACCCGCGCCAGCTCTCGCAGGTACTCGTCACCCGTCGCCACCACGGAGATCTTCGTCGAGCCGTTGCTGCGCGCGTACACGTACGGCCCGGCCACCTCGGAGCCGTAGGCATACGGCTCGGTCAGCTCGACGTCGTCCACGTACCGCACGTCGCGCGCGAGCGCCTGGGGCCTCGGCAGCACGGGGATCGCCAGCGCCTTGAGCGGATTGGGCGCCCGGATGAAGTCCCGGTCATTCTCCTGCTCCGCCAGCCTGAGCACCCTCAGCTCGTTGCGATCCGTCGACGTGACGAAGATCCGGTCCCCCACCAGGGTCAGATCATGCGTCCCCGCGAGCTCCGCGGCGACACGCTGCTGCGTCTCCTCGGTGCAGCCGGACAGCAACCCTCCGGCCATCACCACCAGCGCCATCAACACCCTGTTCACTGCTCTGCCTCCTGGCACGAGGTGGCACCATCGGAGCCCTCGCCATCCTGTTTCGCTCCGAGCCAGGCCACCAACCGGGCCTGCTGCGGGCTCCCGATGTCCGGGATGTCGATGACCGAGACGCGCCCGTCGCCGAAGTTGCTGACGAAGATGCGCGCCGCGGTGCCCTCCTGCTGCACGGCGAGCGCGTACGGGCGAGGCTTGTCCTCTCCACTCACCTCTCCCACGGGCACCTGGGCCACCACCTGGCCCACGTCCGGATCATAGATGGAGACCACGCCCGCGGAGCTGGAGGACACCACCACCAGATCGCTGTGGTTGATTGCCCGACGGTCCACCAGCTTCACCATGCTGGCGCCGTCCGGCAGGGACACCGAGCCCACCACCGTGAGTCGGGGGGAGTTCGAGGTCGGCTCGTCGCCCTGCACGTCCACCACCAGCAGCGCGGAGGGCGCGCGGGCGACCACGTACATCCGCCGCGGCAGCTCCGGCCGGGTCGGATCCTTCTCGGCCAGGACGATCCCGCGCGCATCCAGCGCGGCGAAGCCCAGATCCAACCCCGGATCGAGCACCCGCCGGGGATCGTCCCGGTCCAGCACCCGAACGAGGAAGCGCCGGGAGTCAGTGGTGGACGTGGCCAGCCGGCCGGTGACGAACACGTACCGCTCGCCCAGGGCCACCGAGTGGCTGCCACCCAGGGGCAGGTCCGGCAGGGACAGCGGGTAGAACTGGTCCGCCGAGGGAGAGAGCTGCACGCCATCCACGCGCACCACATAGGACTCGTAGCTCAGGCGCGAGCCCTCGGGAGAGTCGGCGGGCTCGGCGTGCGTCACCCACACCTCCCCCTCCGGGGAGACGGAGACGCCGATGGGCGAGGGAGCACGAGGATGCCCCTCCACGGCCCCTGGCACGTCGACGAGGGACACCGCCCCCTCGAGACAATCGTCCCCGTCCGTGCCCACGCAGTCCAGCCGCGTCGGCTCGGGCAACTCGATCGCATGGAGGTAGGCGCCCTCCGCCCGAGTGGGGACGAAGAGCCGGGGAGCGCCGTCCTGGCGCTCCCAGAGCGCCAGCTCTCCCGCGAAGCTGTCGATGAGGACGCGCGCCTGCGGCTCGAGGTTGAGCTGATTGATCTGCAGCGGCTCGGCGGACGTGGCGGCGCCGAGGGGAGGCAGGCGGGCCGTGTCGGAGCCCACCTTGTCCAGATCGATCGCCATCAAGGTGCCCTGATCGAAGCACCGGTCGAAGTTGGCGCTCGCGACATAGAGCACCCCCTGGGTGGAGCCAGGCACCGAGCGGTGGATGAGACCGCTCGGGTAGATGAAACGATCCGCTGGCGGAGGCCGGGGTATGGTGGAGGAACACCCGGCGAGAAGCAGCGCGAGACTCAGGTAGTGGGAGCGCATGTGGAAGAAAGGGGGCGGAGTGTAGGAACCGCCCCCCGGACGGGCAACTACAAAGGCTGCCCGCTATTCCATATGCGCCCCCCGAGCCGCTGAGCGACCGGGCAGGGGTCAGAGCTCGGACTGGATTTTCGTGAAGTCCGCCACCTGGTTGAACAGGGTGCCGATCTCCGTGAGGAGGCGGATCCGGTTCTCGCGAAGCGCCGGGTCCTCGGCCATCACCATCACCTTGTCGAAGAAGGTGTCCACGGCGGGCTTGAGGCCGGTGATCTCCTTGAGGGCGCCGGAGTAGTCGTCGGACTGGAGCCGCTCGGCCACGAGGGAGCGCGCCTGGAAGTAGGAGGCGTGGAGGTTGCGCTCGGCGTCGTCGATGAGCCGACCGGTGTCCACCTCGCCAGCGACCACATCCTTGCCCTGCTTCTCGACGATGTTGGCCACGCGCTTGAAGGCCACGGCCAGGGGCGCGAAGTCCTCCTGGCCCACGATGCGGGAGAGGGCCTCCAGCCGCAGGCGCGCGGCCACCAGGTCATCGAAGCCGGCGGAGAGCACCGCCTCCACCACGTCCGTGCGGAACTGCTCCGTCCACAGCGCCTTGAGGCGGCCCCGGAAGAAGTCCAGCACCTGCTCGCGCGGCGCGGCCTCGGAGGCCTTGCGCTTGACGTTGGCCAGCTTCGGCGCGAGCAGCCGCAGCGCCTCGTCCACGGCCGCGGAGAGCGAGAAGCGGTAGCCGCGCCCCAGGACGATGCGGATGACGGCCAGGCAGGCGCGCCTCAGCGCGAAGGGGTCCGCCGCGCCGCTGGGGCCCTTGCCGATGGCGAAGATGCCGCACAGCGTGTCCAGCCGATCCGCCAGGCCGATGAGCGCCCCGGGATCCTGTGTGGGCAGCGCGTCGTCGGCGGTGCGAGGCAGGTAGTGCTCGTAGATGGCCAGGGCCACGGGCTCGGGCTCGCCGCTGGCGCGGGCGTACTCACGGCCCATCACCCCCTGCAGCTCGGGGAACTCGCCCACCATGCCGGTGACGAGATCCGCCTTGGCCAGGGTGGAGGCGCGCTCGATGGAGGCCTGGTGCTCACCGCGGCCCGTCCACTCCGCCAGCTTCACCGCCAGCGAGCGGAAGCGCTCCACCTTCTCCGCGTAGCTGCCGAGCTGGCCCTGCCACACCACGCGCCCCAGCTTCTCCACCCGATCCGCCAGCGGCGTCTTGCGATCCTCGTCGAAGAAGAAGCGCCCGTCCGCCAGGCGCGCGCGCAGCACGCGCTCGTACCCGCGCAGGCTGAGCTTCACGTCGCGCACCGGCGTGTTGGACACGGCGATGAAGCGCGGCAACAGCTTGCCGTTGGCGTCCACCACGGAGAAGTAGCGCTGGTGGCTCTTCATCTCCTGCACCAGCACCTCGGGAGGCAGCTCCAGGTGACGCTCCTCGAAGCTGCCCACCACCGGGCTGGGCAACTCCACCAGGTTGGTCACCTGATCCACCAGGGACTCGTCCTCCATCAACTGGCCGCCCGCCTCAGTGGCCGCCGCGCGCACCTTCTCCAGCAGCAGCGCACGCCGCCGGGAGATGTCCGCCACCACGTTCGCCTTCTCCAGCGCCGCCTCGTAGTCCGAGGGCCGAGCCAGCTCGATGGCCGCGGGCGACAGGAAGCGGTGGCCGTACGTCACCCGGCCGCTCTTCACGTCGCCGAACACCACCGGCAGCACCTCGCCGCCCAGCAGCGCCACCACCCACTGCACGGGCCGGGCGAAGGACTGATCCACGTCGCCCCAGCGCATCGCCTTGCGGAAGTTGATGCCGTGTACCGCCGTGTGCAGCACCTCCGCGAGGATGTCCGTCGCCGCGCGCCCCTTCTCCTCCACCTTCGCCGCCAGGTACTCGCCCTTGGGCGTCTGTACGCGCAGCAGCGCGTCCACCGACAGCTTCTGGCTCTCGGCGAACTTCTCCGCCGCCTTGGTGGGCTTGCCCTCCTTGTCGAAGGCCGCCCGCGCGCTCGGGCCGAGCACCTCGCGGGTGATGTCCTCACCCCGCTCCGCCACGTCCTTCACCCACACCGCCAGCCGCCGCGGCGTGCCGTAGGTGCGCACCTCGCCGAGCTTCAACCGCGCCTCGGCGGCCCGCTCGGTGATGATGCGCCGCAGGTCCGCCAGCGCCGGGAGGATGAACGAGGCCGGAATCTCCTCCGCGCCGATCTCCAGGAGCAGCTCACTTGCCACGGGACACCTCCGCCTCGGCCTGCTCGGGCTTGTTGAACGTCACGCTCTTCCAGTACTCGCTGGCCGCCTTGCCCTCGAGCACCGGCAACTGCTCGCCCACCGTCCACGGCTTCTTGAGCAGCGGGTAGCCCAGCCGCTCGCGGCCCTCGAGGTAGCCCTGGGCGCACAGGCGGGCATTGTCACGCACGCGCTTGATGAAGTTGGCACGCTCGGTCACCGAGATGGCCCCACGCGCGTCCAGCAGGTTGAAGGCGTGCGAGCACTTCAGCGCGTAGTCGTACGCCGGCAACGGCAGCTTGCGCTCGATCAGCCGCTTGCACTCCTTCTCGTACGCGTCGAACAGCGAGAAGAGCATCTGCGCGTCCGACTCGTGGAAGGCGTAGGTGCTCATCTCCACCTCGTTGGGGTGGAAGACCTCGCGGTACTTCACGCCCTTCACCCACTCGAGATCGAAGACGTTCTCCACGTTCTGCAGGTACATGGCGATGCGCTCGAGCCCGTACGTCAGCTCCGCCGCCACCGGGCGGCACTCGAAGCCGCCACACTGCTGGAAGTAGGTGAACTGGGTGATCTCCATCCCGTCGCACCACACCTCCCAACCCAGGCCCCAGGCGCCGAGCGTGGGCGACTCCCAGTCGTCCTCGACGAAGCGGATGTCGTGCTCGAGCGGATCGATCCCGAACGCGCGGATGGAGTCCAGGTAGAGCTGCTGGACGTTCTTGGGTGCGGGCTTGAGGATGACCTGGAACTGGTGGTGCTGGAACAGGCGGTTGGGGTTCTCGCCGAAACGTCCGTCCGCGGGTCGCCGCGAGGGCTGGACGTAGGCCACGTTCCAAGGCTCGGGGCCCAGGGCGCGGAGGAAGGTGGCGGGGTGCATGGTGCCCGCGCCCACTTCGAGATCATAGGGCTGGGTGACGATGCACCCATGGCTGGCCCAGTGCTTCTGGAGCGTGAGGATCAGATCCTGGAAGTACATAGCGGAGGGCCTTCGTGGAAGGCGGGTGTAGTGAATTGGCGGACCCTAGTGACGAGGTTCGGGAGCGTCAAGGATGACCGGCTCCTGAGGAGGCGGATCCTCCGCACTCCCCTCCCCGCCCAGGTGCTTCAGCGCGAAGGCGGCCCACCCGCCGAGGACCGCGAGGAAGAGCAGCCCGAGCAGCCAGAACCCCCAGTTCGAGCCGGAGCTGGGAGCGGCTCGCCGCCGCGGGGGCATACGGGGGATACGGCTTGAAACGGGCCGGGTCAGCTCCATCTCGTCCAGCGGCTCCTCCTCATCCGGCGGCTCCCGAAGGACCGGGGAGGACCACCGACGAACGGGCCGGGTCAGCTCCATCTCGTCCTCCGGCTCCAGCGCCTCGGCCTCGTCGGTGGCAGGGGGCACGGGGAGAGAACGGATGCGCGCGGTGGTCCGAGGCTCCTCCCGGGGCTGGGAGGCCAACTCCGTGGAGGTCATCCGACGCGGAGAGGCCCTGGTCGGAAGGGGCACCCGGCGGGTGGGCTCCTCCACCGGGGCAAGCTCATCCTGGGACTCCCAGGCCGCATCAGGGCCGGCCCCCTCATCCGGGCGATTCGCGCGCTCCAGCAGGGCACGCGTCTGCTGGATCTTCTCCTGGAAGAGCTGGCGCATCACCGCGGCCATCTGCTCCTCGTGGAAGAGCTCCGCGCCGCACACGGCCTCGATCGCGCGTGCCATCTCCCGGCCCGTGCCGAAGCGCTCCGACGGATTCCGCGCCAGCGCGCGCATCGCCACGTCCGACAGCGCCCGGGGTACATGCGGCTCCAGCTCCGCGGGCGGAGTGACGTCCACCTGGGCGATCTTCAGCATCACGTCGTGCTCATTGGGGCCTTGGAAGAGCCAACGACCGCACAGCAGCTCGTGCAGGAGGATGCCGGCGCAGAAGAGATCGCTGCGCCCGTCGATCTCGAAGCCATGCACCTGCTCGGGGGACATGTAGCCGGTGGTCCCCCTCACCATGCCCACCTGCGTCCGGCTGATCCTCCCGCGCACCTTGGCGATGCCGAAGTCGATCACCTTCACGTTGCCGTCGTAGGTGACCATCACGTTCTTCTGCGACACGTCCCGATGCACCACGGGCACGGGCCGGCCGGTGGGATCGGTGAAGTGGTGCGCGTAATGGAGCGCCAGGCAGACATCCCTCACCACCCGAGCCACGAAGCCCACGGGCAGCCGCTGCTGGCTCCGCGGCGCGGCCTGGGAGACCTGCTCGAGGTTCTGCCCGGAGAGAAACTCCAGGGCGAGGTACAGCTCTCCGTCCTCCTCCCCCAGATCGAAGACCTGGCCGATGTTCGCGTGGGAGAAGGCCGCGGTGATGCGCGCCTCGTCCAGGAACATCCTGACGAACTCATCGGACTTCTGGACGTCCGGGAGGATCTGCTTCAGCGCGACGAACTTCCGGAAGCCACCGGGCCCGGCGGTGAAGGCGAGGAAGAGTTCGGCCATGCCCCCCACCGAGAGGCGGGAGACGATCTCATACTTGCCGAGGCGCCGCCCGCGCTCGGAATCATGCCCTGCTCCACCTGTGGCCGGCTGGTTGGCCATCGGGCGGGCATTCTATCCATGGGGAAGTACCGGGTCGACAGGACAACTCAGGGCGTCCCCGCCCGCAGCCACGAAGGCAACAGGGCGGAGACCTCGGGCAGCCGCGGCAGACCCGTGACGGCGCCGATCCGCTCCACCACGCGGGAGCCCACGGCGCAGGCGAAGGTGGCGAGCGCCTCCAGTTCCTCGCGCGAAGCCCCGGCCAGCGCGGTGGCGCTCTCGTACCGCCGCGTCAGCCCGTACAGGAGGCCCGCGACGAAGCCATCCCCCGCTCCGGTGGTATCCACCACGCGCGCCCGCGGGGCGGGCACCCTCACCAGCTCTCCCTTCCAGAGGAAGATCGCGCCCGCGCCGCCCAGCGTCACCAGGGGCAGCAGGACGCCTGCCTCGGCCAGGTGACGCAGTGCATCCTCCGGTACCTCCCGGCCGGTGGCGAAGGCCACCTCCTCCTCCGAGAGCTTCACCACCGTACAGCGCGGCAATATCCGCCGCAGCAGCGCCCGCAGCACCTCCGGCTCGTCCCACGCATGAAGGCGGAGGTTGGGATCGCAGCTCACGATGCGGTCCGCCGCGCGCGAACTCTCCACCGTGTGGAGCATGGCCGCGCGGGCCTCGGGCAGCAGCAGCGAGTTCGTCCCGCAATGCACGACCCGGGAGCGCCCGAGGAAGGCCGGCTCCACGTCGCGTTCGCTCAGCAGGCGCTCGGCCGAGAGCGTCCGGTAGAAGGAGAAGCTGCGCTCGCCGCGCTCATCCAGCGAGACGAAGACGAGCCCCGTCTTCGCCTCGGCCGTCTGACGCACTCGGCTCACATCCACGCCCTCCGCCACGAGGCGCTCGCGAAGGAAGTGGCCGAACTCGTCCTCGCCCAGCACGCCCACATAGGCCGAGCGGGCGCCCAGCCGCGCCACCCCCACAGAGACATTGGCCAGGGAGCCGCCGACACAGGGACTCCACGCTCCCACGTCCCGCACCCGCCGACCGGGCTCCGCCGGGAGGAAGTCCACCAGCGCCTCTCCCACACACACCACGTCGAGCGACGTTTCCGCCTCCTGCTGGCTCATGTTCCTCAGTCCAGCCCCACCTGGGCCATGAAGTCCACGCTCTTGAGGCGCCGACCCAGGTGGTGGGAGATGAAGACGTTGAGGACGCCTCGTGCCCGGGCCCGCAGCTCCGGGGACAGGGGCTGGCGCACCCCCTCCTGCAGCGCCCGCAGCCCGCTCAGCAGCTCCGTCGGCACCACCACCGCCTCGCGAGCCCGGCCCGAGCAGGCCTCGCACACCGCGCCCCCATGGGACTGATCGAAGCGAGGCCGCTCACCCGGCGGCCCGCCACACAGCGCACAGGCATCGAAGCGTGGCATCAGCCCCGCATGGGCCAGCGCGGCCAGCTCGAAGGCCAGCAGCGAGGTGGGCCCCGCCTCCTTCGCGTCCAGGCGCCGCAGGTAGTCCTCCAGCAGCGCGAACAGCTCCGGATGCGGCTCGTGCTCCCGCGTCAGCTCGCGGCACAGCTCCACCGCGTACAGCGCCCGGGCGATGAGGGACAGCTCCGCCCGCGCCGTGTAGTAGCCGGCGACGATGTCCGCCGAGTCCAGGCGCACCGTGGAGCCGCGCGTCTCCACCAGTTGCACGCGCAGCCGCATGTAGGGCTCCAGCGCGCCGGCGAAACGTCGCTTGCTCTTGCGCGCCCCGGCCGCGAAGGCCGTCAGCTTTCCGTGCTCGCGGGTGAGGAGCGTGACCAGCCGGTCGGCCTCCCCGTAGTCCACCGTGGAGAGGACCAGGGCTTCGTCAGCGAAACGCTCCATGCAACTCCCTCAACCCCCGAGGGGCCTGGGCGCCTTCCCGAGGGCCACCAGGACCAGGTACGCCCCCAGCCCGAGCGCCACCAGCAGGAAGACCAGCCCCAGCCAGGCCCGCCTCCTGCGCTCCTTCTCGAGCACCATCGGGCTCGGCTCCGGCGCCGCCTTGTCCACCTCCTCGAAGCGGAGGATGGCCTCGTCCGGCTCCAGTCCGATCACCGTGGCATACGCCCGGATGTAGTTGACGACGAAGACGCGGGCCGGCAGCCGCTCCACCTGCCCCTCCTCCAGTGCCGCGAGCAGGCTGGGAGAGATCTTCGTCG
>QKJM01000403.1 GCA_003249315.1 Archangium sp. | reverse complement strand
CCCGGAGTACGGGGGGCCTCCCTCCCGGCCGCAGGACAGGCGGGCGAGCAGCCCCCGCTCGCTCGTCCGCGGCTTCCGACCGCCGCCTCCCATGGCCACCCCTTTGCCAGGAGCGGACGAATCACGGGAGGCGTTCATGCGGAGGAGAGGTTGGAAGCCGACGCTGCTCGGTGCGCTGGGCGCGGTCGCGCTGCTCGCGGGTTGCGAGGGGTTCGATGGTGGGCGTCGCTCGTCTCTGACGGCCTCGGCGGAGACGAAGCAGGGAGTCCGCACGGGGTATCCACCCCCTACGGTTGCTTCGCCGTTGGGGACGGGCCAGCCCCTGCGGGTCAGCCCCGGTGGGGAATGGACTCAGGGCACCTATGCCGTCGATCTGGGTGCGAGTACGCGTGAGGCTCGAGAGGACTAGGGGGGATTCACATGCACGACAGCGGTTTCCGTTCCCGAAGAGGGTGGGTACTGGGTGCGCTGGCCTCGGCCACGCTGCTCTCGGCCTGCGGCTTCGTTCCGAAAGCGCAGGAGGGTGAATACGCGATTCCCCCGGGCATGCCCCGTACCCTCCAGGAGCTCGGCTACCACGAGACCATCCAGGAACTGCCTACCAGCATCGACCCGCGAACGCCCGAGACCATGGGGACTCCAGGCCGCTCCCTGAGGGAGGACCTCGGGGAGCGGGCGCTGCGCGAGCAGACCCAGATGGAGGAGCAGGCCATCGGCGGTGCCGGCCATGAGGCGCCCATGAAGCTGGGCATCCCCGGTCAGGACGTCACGGGTGAGCGCGAGGCGCCGGAGCGGTAGGAGGCGTCCGCGGGGACATCTCATGGGGGAAATTCGTCTCCCGCTCCGGGGTGCTCATGCTTCTCGGCAGCCAGCGCGCTCCCCATGTTGTGGCCAGACACGATGAAGGGGGGGGCGGACATGAGAGGGCCACGCGTGGCGGGAGTGGTGGCATTGGGGCTGGCACTGGTGGGGACTCCAGCGCTCGCGGTGTCGCCGCCGGATGTCTCGGACACGGAGGCGCGCATCGAGATGGGAGAGGAGCGCTACCTGCGCCTCTTCTTCTGGAGCCAGTTCTGGGCGCGCTTCAACGAGAACAACCCGGGCTCGGTGGTGAGGGGGGAGGTGGAGCGGAACACCTTCGACGTGGGCCTGCGGCGCGTGCGATTCATCGCCTTCGGACAGGTGGCTCCCCGGGTACGCGCGCTGCTGCACCTGGGCATCGACAACCAGAGCACCGTATCGGGTGGTTTCGGTTCGGGGCAGGAGCCGAAGAAGCCCCAGGTCTTCATCCACGGCGTCTGGGGCGAGTACCGGGTGCTGGGTGAGTCACTCTATGTGGGGGCGGGGCTGCACTTCTGGAACGGTCCCACCCGCCTGTCCAGCGCGAGCACCCTCTCCTTTCTCGGCCTGGACGCGCCCATCTTCAACTGGCCGACCGTGGAGAAGACGGATCAGTTCTCGCGCACGCTGGGGGTGTACGCCAAGGGCAGGCTCTTCGAGCGGCTCGACTACCGGCTGTCGCTGTCCCAGCCCTTCGTCACCACCGGCAACCCCGCCGAGGGGCGCGCGGACTTCAACCCCGAGGCCGACACCTTCATCGCGCAGGGCTACTTCAAGTACGACTTCCTCGAGGTGGAGTCCAACGTGATGCCGTACTTCGCCGGCACGTACCTGGGGCGCAAGCGCGTCCTCAACGTGGGCGTGGGTGGCTACTTCAGTCCGGATGCCATGGCCTTCCTGGAGGGAGGCGAGCCGCGCGAGGCGGATGCGCTGCTGCTGTCGGTGGATGGCTTCGCGGACCTGCCGGTGGGAGGGGGCGGCGCGGCCGTCACCGCCTACGCTTCGCTGAGCCACTATGACCTCGGCCCGAACTACGTGCGCAACATCGGCATCCTCAACCCCTCCACAGGGCTGGCGACGGAAGGGCCCACCTCCTTCAACGGGCCGGGCAACGCGGTGCCCCTCATTGGCACCGGGTGGCTCTTCTTCGCCCAGGCGGGCTACCTGCTGCCGGACGTGCCGGGCCTGGTCGGTCGGCTCCAGCCCTATGTCAGCTTCTCCGCGCTCTCCTTCGAGCGGCTGGCGGACGCGGTCCTCCTCCCGGACGTGGGGTTGAACTGGTACCTCGCCGGCCATCACGCGAGGCTCACCCTCAACTACCGCAGCCGCCCCGTCTTCCAGTCCATGGACGGGAACGCGCCCGAGGTGACGCAGCGCAAGTCCGAGGTGACGCTTCAGGGGCAGGTGTTCTTCTGAGCCCTGCTCGGACGCGCGCACCTGCTCGAGCAGGCGCCGGGCCTCCTCTCCCGCCACTACCTGCGTTGCAGGCTACTTGCGCAGCAGCAGGCCCTCGCAGAAGAAGGCCACCGCCGCCGCGACTATCAGCCACGTCCACAACGGCACGGGAGGGCGCTCCGCGTCCGCCGCCGAGGCCTTCACCGTCTCCTCGCCGAAGTGCGCCGCCAACGCCTCCTGTGGCAGTCGGCTCAGGTCGCTCTCCACCGCGTCCAGCATCGCCGCGAAGGCCATCGTCCTCACCGGCTTGCCTTCGTTGTCCAGCACCGTGAAGGTCCCGGGTTGCTCCAGCGGCCCCACCTCCATCGATCCGTCCGGCTGAGTCTTCAGCGGCACTTCCTTGCCGTCCGGCCCCTTCACCGCCGACACCCCCTGCGCCCCCTCCGGTCGCAGCGTCACCGTCTCGCCCACCCGCACCCGCTGCTCTTCGCGCTCGTCCAGCGAGCCCGTCAGGTATGCCGAGAAGCGCTGCATCAGCGGCAGGAAGCTCGTCCGGATGGCCAGATCGCTCCAGTCCCGGTCCACCGTGCTGGTGAGCAGCGCCACGCGGCCCTTGCCCCGCTTCGCCACCGCCACCGCCGGCGCCCCGTCCTCGTACGTGGCCAGCACCTGGCTCGCTCCCTCCGCCTCCGCCCGGTCCGCCTCCAGCAGCATGTACCGGTAGAAGCGCGCTCCCGTCAGGCCCTCCTCCGCCCTCCCCGTGAAGGGCGTGAAGAGCGGGTGCTCCACCTCCACCCGCGCCAGCTTCGCCGCCTTCTCCTCCGCGTTCGGATCGTCCCGCTCCACGCTCGTGCGCACCAGCCGCAGCGGCCTCGGCAGCAGCTCCCCCAGCCTCGCGTTGTACGCGTCCGGGTCCACCTGGTCGCCCATGCTCAGGAAGAGGCCTCCGCCTCCCTCCACGAAGGCCCGCAGCCGCTCCGCCTCCGCCGCCTCGGGCGCCGTCACGTTCAGCAGGTACACCAGGTCGTATCCGCCGAAGTCCTCGCGCCACCCCGCCGCCGCGTCCCGCACCGACACCTGCACCGGCGAGCCCGGCGCCGTCAGCGCCGCCTCCAGGAAGAAGGCCTCGTCCCGGTACCGCGTCGCGTGCGGCGCCCCGTTCACCACCAGCGCCTTCAGCACTCGCGGCACGTTCAGCACGAAGGCCCGCCGGTCATCCTCCGCCAGCCCGTCCGGCGTCAGCACCACCTCGCCCGTCACCGTCCCTCCCTGGTCGAAGCGCACCGTCAGCGACTTCTGCGCCGTCCCGTTCGCCGGCACCTCCAGGAAGCCCTTGCCCAGCGTGGTGCCCTCCACTCGCACCGCCGCCTCCAGGTCCCTCAGCGCCTCCTCTCCGAAGTTCTTCACCGTGAAGGTGAACTGGAAGGCTCGCGGCCCCGCCTGCAGCGCCGGCTCCACCTTCAGGTCCACCAGCGCGTGGTTGGGCAGCGACTCCTTGCCGTCCGCCGCGTCCCGCAGCACCACCTCCGGTCGTACCGGCTCGCCCTTCGGCCCCTTCACCGTCGGCGGCGGCGACTCCAGCCGCAAGGCCCCCACCGTCAGGTCCGACACCACCACCAGCCGCTTGCCCTCTAGCGGGCTCTCCTCCAGCGCCCTCGCCGCGATGTCCAGACACCGCGACAGCTCCGCCGCCGCGTATGTGGGCTTCGCCTCATCAATCAGCGCGCGCAGCCGGCCCCGGTCGAATCCTGGCGGCGGTGGCGCCGAGGGCTCCCCCGTACACACCAGCACCGTCGCCGGCTCCTCCGGCCTCAAGTCCGAGAGCGCATCCCGCGCCTCCTCGCGCCCGCGCTCGAAGAGGCTGGTGCCGTCCGACCAGCGCATGGACAGCGACGCGTCCAGGACGATCGCCGTGGCCGCCGGGCCCTTCACCACCTGGGCCGCCTCCGCGTCGCGCCGCAACTCCGGCCTCGCCAGCGCCACCGGCAGCGCCAGCAGAATCAACGTGCGCAGCGCGTACAGCAGCAGCCGCTTGAGCTTCAGCCGACTCGCCGTGCGCTTCTGGCTGCGCAGTACGAAGGCCAGCGGCCCGAAGGGATGCGGCCTCGGCCTCCTCCGGTCGAAGAGGTGTACCAGCAGCGGAATCAGCGCCGCCAGGGCTCCCAGCAGCATCCATGGGTGCGCGAACGTCAACGCCGTCTCCCCCGCTTCGCCAGGTAGCGCAGCAGCACCTCGTCCATCCGCTCGTCGGTGCGCACCAGCTCGTAGTCCACGTCCGCCTCCGCGCAGGCGGACTTCACGCTCGCCAGGAAGGCCCCGAACTCCTCCAGGTAGCTCTCCTTGATTTCGCGCGGGTTCACCTCGATGCGGCCCTCTCCCTCCATGTCCAGGAAGAGCGTGGGGTCATCGAAGGGGAAGGTGAGCTCCGCCGGATCCACCAGGTGGAACACCGACACGTCGTTCTTGCGCTGCCGCAGCGCCAGAATCCGCTTCAGCGCCTCCTGGTTCTCGTCGAGGAAGTCCGAGAGCACCACCACCGAGGAGCGCCGGGGCAGCACCTCGGCGAGGTGGTTCGCGGCGGCCAGGAGGTTCGTCCCGCCCGAAGGGGTGGCGCGCTCGAGCGAGTCCAGCAGCACGTTGAGGTGGCCGGCGGAGGCGCGCGGAGGCACGTCCTGAATCCGCCCGTCCGTCATCAGCGCCAGGCCCGCGGCGTCCTGCTGGCGCACGAGCAGGTAGCAGAGCGCGCCGGCCAGGGTGGTGGCCACCTCCAGCTTGGAGAGCTCGCCGCTGCGGTAGCCCATGGAGGCGCTCGCATCCACCACCAGCACCGAGCGCAGGTTCGTCTCGTGCTCGTAGCGCTTGACGTAGTAGCGGTCGAACTTGCCGTAGGCCTTCCAGTCCAGGTGGCGCAGCTCGTCGCCGGGCGCGTACTCCTTGTGCTCGGCGAACTCCACGCTCTGGCCCTGGTGGGGGCTCTTGTGGAGGCCGGACAGCACCCCCTCCATCACCGCGCGGGCGCGCAGCTTCACGCCCTGCAGCCGGGCCAGCGTCTGGGCATCCAGCAGCGCCATGGGGGAGCGGGCCTACCCCTTCACCAGCGAGAGGAGCTGATCCACCAGCTTCGCCGAGGTGATGCCCTCGCTCTCCGCGGTGAAGTTGGGCAGCACGCGGTGGCGCAGCACCGGCTTCGCCACCGCGCGCACGTCCTCCACCGCCGCCACGAAGCGCCCGTTGAGGATGGCGCGCGCCTTGGCCGCCAGCACCAGGTACTGGCTGGCGCGAGGCCCCGCGCCCCAGGAGACGTTCTTCTGCACGAACTCGGGCACCCCCGGCTCCTTGGGCCGGGTGTGGCGCACCAGCTCCACCGCGAAGCGCACCACGTGGTCCGGCACCGGCACCCGCCGCACCAGCTCCTGCAGCGCGAGGATGCGCTCGGGCGAGAGCAC
>QKJM01000668.1 GCA_003249315.1 Archangium sp. | reverse complement strand
ACTCGCGCGGGTGCTCGGGTGGATGGAGACGCACGCCGCGCACGAGTGCCCAGGATGCGCGTGTACTTCGCCGCCCGCGCATCCTGGTGATTCGCGTCCTCAGGGCGACGCCGGACACCCCTGAGGCTCACCGGCACGGTGCTCCCAGGAGGGCATCGCCGTGGAGCGGCAAGGCAGCGGAGTCAGCGTCGGAGTGGGCGCGAAGAGCAACAGTCCGTTGCCCAGTTGACCGCCATAATTGGCTCCCCAGCTCCTCAGGGAGCCATCCGCGAGCAGCGCCAGGGAGTGGTCACCTTCTGCCGAGATAGCCACCACCTCCGAGAGACCCTCCACCCGCGCCGGCGTGGGCCGGGACCAGGACCATCGCCCGTCTCCAAGCTCACCCCAGTCGTTGTCGCCCCAGCTCCACGCGGTGCCATCCGCACGCAGCACCAGGGAGTGGTCACCTCCTGCCGAGACAGCCACCACCTCCGAGAGACCCTCCACCCGCGCTGGCGTGAGCCGGCTCACATACGTCCCATCCCCGAGCTGGCCGCTCCCATTGGAGCCCCAACTCCACACGGTGCCGTTCGACTGGATGGCCAGGCCGTGGCGATAGCCCGCCGCGATGGACCTCACCTCCGTCAACCCCTGCACCTGTACCGGCGCACTCCGGGAAACCTTCGTCCCATCCCCGAGCTGGCCTGCGCTGTTGAGCCCCCAGGCCCATACCGTCCCGTCTCCCTTGAGTGCCAACGAGTAGTCCGAGCTCGCTGCAACGGCCACCACGTCCGTCAATCCCCCCACCTGCACGGGCAAGGACCGGGAAGTGTTCGTCCCATCCCCGAGCTGGCCCGCGCTGTTGCTTCCCCAGGCCCATACCGTCCCGTCCGCGCCTATCACCAGGGAGTGAGTCCGGCCAGTCGCGACGGCCACCACCTCCGTCAACCCCTGCACCTGCACGGGCGAGGACCGGGAAACATACGTCCCATCCCCGAGCTGGCCCGCGCTGTTGAGCCCCCAGGTCCACACCGTCCCGTCTCCCTTGAGTGCCAGCGAGTGGAAGCTGGACGCGACGGCGACCACGCCCGATAGTTCCTCCATCTGCTCCGGTATCGCCACTTCCCCATCAAAAGGATAGCGAGCTCCCCAGACCCATACCGTCCCATCCCTACCCAGTGACAGGGAGCGGCTTGCCCCGGCCACTACTGCCACCGCCCTCGTGACGCCAAGGACCTGCCCTGGCCTGTTCTGGCGATCCGAGCCATTGCCGAGCTGACCTTGGTCGTTGCGACCCCAACCCCAGAGCGTGCCATCCCGGCGCAGCGCCAATGAGTGGTCCTGACTCGCCGCGAGGGCCACCACATTCCCGACCCCCGATACCTGACCTGGCGTGGGCCTGTCGCTCCGAGAGCCATCCCCGAGCTGACCGCTGAAGTTTCCTCCCCAGGCCCATACCGTCCCGTCCTCATGCAAGGCCAGCGAATGTGCCACCCCCGCGGTGAGTTCCACCACTCCCTGAAGCCCTGGCACCTGCTCCGGCGTGGACCGGGACACGTTCGTTCCATCCCCGAGCTGACCATGGCTGTTGTCGCCCCAGGCCCACACCGTTCCGTCCCGACGCAGCGCCAGGGCGAAGCCATTACCCGCCGAGACGGTCACCACATCCACGAGTCCCTCCACTCGCGAGGGCGTGTACTCATACTGGCCCCAGGCCCACACCGTCCCGTCCCGACGCAGCGCCAATGAGAGGATGCCACCGGCCGAGATCGCCACCACATCCGTCAGCCCTTCTACCTGCGCGGGCACGAGCCGATTCCCCCACCACCTCGGATCTCCGAGCTGACCGTGGTAATTGCCACCCCAGGCCCACACCGTCCCGTCCCGACGCAGCGCCAGCGAATGTTCGTCACCGGCCGCAATCGCCACCACGTCCGACAGCCCCTCCACCTGCCCCGGTGAGCTCTTGTAGTTCCATTCCGTCCCATCCCCGAGCTGGCCGCTCCAATTGGAGCCCCAGCTCCACACGGTCCCATCCCGACGCAGAGCCAGGGAAAACACCCCGCCGGCCGAGACCGCTGACACGCCCGAGAGCCCCGGCACCTGCTTGGGCGTGGGATGGCGCCAGCTACTTCCATCCCCGAGCTGGCCGCTCCAATTCTCGCCCCAGCTCCACACGGTCCCGTCAGCGCCCACCATCAGGGTATGGGAATAACTGGTCGACAGCAGATGTCCCGAAACAGATTCCCACGCACGTCCAGGACCGACCCGGGCCTCTCCCATGGCCAGCGCGCTCCACAGCAGCGACATGGCCAGCACCAGGCTGCTCCAACGACCTCTCACGCGATGCATGTGCATCCTCCGTTCATTCGAATCAGGATTGCCCGGACACACACCGGCCCTGACGGACAGGGAGACCGCGCCCGCCTGGAGCTCCTGGGGATGTGAACCGTGCCCTTCGGCGCTTAGCAGCAGACATGCCACCGACTGCTTGCTCGCAAGCCTCCGGAATCCGAGGACGCGCGCACCTGCGCCTCCCCGGGAGGTGACGTTTTTTGCGCGCGCGCTGACGCTTTTCGTCTGTAGAGCGACAGCACGTGCGTTGCCAGTCGTGCTCCCTCCCGAATCGGGTCCTCCAGGTTCATGGCTCCATAGCGGGCGAAGTACGTGGTGCCCCCGTGCCGCTCGAGGATTTCCACACTGGCCTCAGTGGAAGGCCGTCCACAACTCGCCCGCCAGCCACCCCCCCGTTTCCATACTCCGCCGAAAATCCGTCAGTATAAAATAACCAAAACACGGTTAGTGTGATAAAGTGGTAAGCGTGAGCCAAAAACCCAATCTCCGTCGTGGTTCCTTGCTGTCCCTGCTCCTGGCGTGCGGCAGTGCCGTTGCGCTGGGAGCTTGCGGTCCAGTGGCGTCGTCCGAAACGGGCGAGCGGGCCACTGCCCCGATGCGGACGGCCTCCACCGCCCAGGCCCTCCTCGTCTCGCCGGAAATCTCGCTGCTCCAATGGCCTGTCACCGATGCTCAGCGAGAGGTCGTCGCGGCGAGCGCGGGCGATGTCACCCTGGTGGTCTGGTCCCAGTACCCCCAGGATGGCATTCAGGACATCCGGGGCGCGCGCATTCGCAAGTCGGACGGGGCGCTGCTCGATGCCACGCCGCTGTGCATCGCCTGCGGCCCGGGCTCCGATTCCGCGCCGGCCGTGGCCTCCAATGGCACGGATTTCCTGGTGACATGGGACGACGTCCAGCCGGGAGCCATCCCGCCTTTCCCGCGCGTGATGAGTGTGCGGGTGAGGGGATTGGATGGAGCGGTGCTCGGCCCCGCCCAGGTGCTCCGAGACGGGCCCCTCATCAATCAGGCTTCGGCCGTGGCCTCCGACGGGAGCAACTACCTGGTGGTATGGAAGGGCTTCGACGAACTCCTCTGCGAAGGGCACATGTGTGGATACGCCCCTCGCTTCCAAAGCGCGCGGGTGAGCAGCGTTGATGGTTCGGTCAGCGTCATCTCCTCCCTGCCCCACCCCTCGGGCATCAACCCCAACCTGGATCGACCCCAGGTCACCTACGGAGGTGGCAACTACCTCGTCACCTGGAGCGGCGTCCCAGCCGGCACCTACAACCCCCCGGACATCTACACGCTCCGGATGAGGGCCTCGGATGGCATGGCGCTGGACCCGGTACCACACATCCTCGTGTCGGGTGGAAGACAAGCCATGACCGCCTTCGATGGGAGCCGGTTCCTGGTGGTATGGACCACCGTCGGGGGTGATGAAATCCGCGCCAGCCGCCTGGGGCAGGATGGGACGGTGCTCGACCCCGGCGGCTTCCTCGTGAGCGCGAGCAACACCGTGCCGCACACCAACGTCATCTTCGACGGGACCGACTACTGGGTGGCCTGGGAGCCGGGACAGGGGCTGGTGCGCCCGTTGAAGGGAGTGCGCGTGACACGGGACGGGCAGGTGGAAAGCGGTTCGGAATCCCTCTTTGTTGAGCAGCGCTATTGGCAGACCTGGTCGACCAGCGCTCGCCCGGCGCTCGCAGCCCTGGGGCCAGGCCGCTTCCTGCTGGGCTACGCGAAGTCCACCCCCTACCTGTTCGGCGTGCGGCTGAGGGTGGTGGAGGACATGCCCCTGGGCCGGGCCTGCAATCAGGACGCGCAGTGCCAGAGCGGCTATTGCGTGGACGGGGTGTGCTGTGAGAGCGCGTGCGGCGGCGGCACGACCAATGACTGCCAGGCGTGCAGCGTGGCGGCGGGGGGCGCGGTGGATGGCACCTGCGGCGCCGTCCGGGCCGAGGCGGCCGTGGTGTGCCGGCCTTCCGCAGTGGCCTGTGACGTGGCCGAGACGTGCGATGGCTCCAGCCTCTCCTGCCCCGCCGACGACCCCCCCGCCAGCGAGCCCGATCTCTCGGGCGACAAGTGCGAGGACACCCCCTGCGATGTGGCCTCCTACCTCGCCTCGCTCGGGCCCGAGTCCCTGGAGCAGCCCTTCGGCCGCAGCCTCCAGGCCAAGGCCGAGGTGGCCTGCGGCTCCTTCCAGGTCGGCGACGCCCAGTCCACCCAGAGTCAGCTGAAGGCGCTGCGCAACGAGGTGCGTGCTCAGCAAGGCAAGAAGCTCTCCGCTTCCTTGGCCGACACGCTGCTGGCCGCCCTCACCGGCATGCTCCGCTAGGGGCACGGTTGAGGGAGGAGGGCAGATGTTGAGGGGCCGAGGAGGGACGAGGACAGGGGCGGCCCGAGCAGAGTGCCCGTCAGGAGGAGAGGCCGCGCAGCCCATTGGGATACACGCCGGCCCTGGTCGCCCGCCCATGAGGTGCGCGGCGGGGGCCTGGCGCTCTTGACTGGGGAGGCCCGCTGCGTCGGGTCGCGGGGCAGGGCGAAGAGTTCGGCCACCTGGCGACTCAGTTGTTCTCGAGTTCTCCGTCCCAGAGGTACAGGCGCTGGAGCAGGTTGGCCGTCAGGGCTGCCGAGATACGGCCGAAGGATTCCGGGTCGAGCGTGGCGAGGCGCTCGCGCCAGAGGTTCGGGTCGGCGAGCACGTCCCGGTGCTTCAACCCGCGGGCGAACGGCAGGGCACGTGGAAGTTGCCGCAAGATGGCCTCGATGCTGTCCTCGCGGGTCGCTCGGCCCATGCGCTCGGCGGCGACAGCCAGGCACGCCCGAACCGACTCGCCGCCTTCCGGGCACCAGGCCTGCATGGCCCAGTCGCAAGCCTCCGCCATCAGCTCATCCAGGGTGAGTGGGGCACCCGGGGAGCTGAAGAGATAGCGAGCGGACTGCAGCGAGTCCCAGAAGCGGAGCATGGCCTCAAGCCGAAGCGCGACGCGCCCGGCATCCATGGGGGCAATGTGCGAAGTCGCGTAATACAAGGCCCCCCACGTCGTGTCGCGAGAGGAGGCCTCGTATACATCGCTCACATGGAAGGTGTCTTGCCACTTCAAGGCCTCGTGCAAGCTCTCTCGCACGTCCGAGTCCATGTACAACCGCCACGCGGCGACCTCTTTCCGGAAGTCGACGACCTGCTTCAGGATGACCACCTCTCCGGGGGAGACCTCCCGGAGCTCACGAGGGGCCGGGAGGGAGCCGTGCTCCACGTAGGAGTCGGCGCACCGTCGACCTGCGGCCCGTGCCTTGCGGCGGACCGCAGGGTAGGTGCCGTAGAGAAAGGAGGGCATCTTGAAGGGCGGAGGTGAATGGGTTTCCATCGGGCATGAGTTCCGGATG
>QKJM01000470.1 GCA_003249315.1 Archangium sp. | reverse complement strand
CCAGGGGGAGGATCGCCAGGAGCGCGGCGTGTGCCATGCAGCCGGGCACCGCGACAAAGCGGGCTTCCTGGAGCTGCTCGGCCGTCCACTCCGGGAGTCCATAGACGAAGGGGGGGGCGTCCGGCGGTCGGGAACTCTTCTTGTACCAGCGCTCGTGCTCCGCAGGCTCCAGCCGGAAGTCCGCGCTGAGATCGATCACCCGGCACCCGAGCGCTTGCACCTGGGACCAGCGCTCGAGGAGCTGACCCTGGGGCATGCAGCTCACGAGCAGGTCGCACGCCTCCAGCGCATCGTGTGGCACGAAGCGCAGCGTGCTCAGCCCTCGGAGGTGCGGGTGTGGATGATCGACGCGCTTTCCCGCGTACCGGCTGGAGGTGATCTGCACCACCTCCACGGCCGGATGGGCGAGGAGAAACCTCAGCACCTCGCCCCCCGTGTAGCCCGCGGCTCCGAGCACCGCCACGCGCGTCATGAGAGCACTCCGAGGACGTAGTCCGCGATGTGCTCGGGGATCGGAATGCCGGACACCTCGATGCTCCTCGCGAACTCGACGCAGTGGTTCACTTCGTTCACCAGGATGTCGCCACCCCGTGTCTCCAGGAGATCCACCGCGACGATCTCTCCCCCGACGGCGGCCGCGGCCTGCTCCGCGAGCTTCGCGTGGGAGGCTGGCACCTCGTACCGCTCGGCCGTCGCGCCTCGGGCGGTGTTGGTGATCCAATGCTCCGAGCGTCGGCGGATGCCTCCAATCGCCGAGCCGACGACGTAGACGCGCAGATCATGGCCCGGCTTGTCGATGTATTGCTGGACGAGCGCGACATGGTCCTGAGCGCTCCCGGTCCCGAAGCGCATGGAGAGGAGCCCCTCGGCGGCGCTGGGCGAGTCGAGCCGCGCCACCATCCTCCCCCAGGAGCCCACCACGGGCTTCATCACCACGGGGAAGCCCCTGCGAGTGATCTCCGATACGCAGGCGTCCTCCTCGAAGCCGACGAACGCCCACGGGAGCGGCAGGTCGCTCGCGGCCAGCGCGAGCGTCGTCTGGACCTTGTCTCCGCACGTGGTGATTGCCCGTGAGCCGTTCACCACGCGCGAGCCTTTGACCTCCATCATCGCGGCCAGATAGCGGGAGCGGGTGAAGGACATGCTCCGCATCAGGACGAGCTGGCTGTCCGTCCAGGGCTTCCGGTCGAGCGAGAGGACGAGGTCGGCGTCCTGATGGAGCCCGACGACGCAGTCCCGCTTTCGGAGCGCGTCGAGGAGCATCCGCTCTTCCGTGCGGAGTCGTGTGTAGACCAGGTCGAGCTTTCTCATGGCGTCCGGGTCATTCGCCCCAGTCTTCCTCTACCTCGGGGGCCTCGGCCAGACGCAGCGGCGAGACCCCGACGACCTCGAGCTCGGCGGAGCACCCGTCACACGTCAGGACCTCTCCCTCCACGCGATCGTCTCCTTTGATCTCCATGATGCAGAGGGGACATTGGTTGATGCCTACGGTTCCCGATTGCGCTTGTGGTTGCATTCAGCTTCTCCCTGGGTCTGGTGCCAGCGCCACCAGACGGGGGCGAGGCAGACACTCCATGATGCGTTGGGCCACGAGCCCCCCATCGAGCCCATGCCCGAGGAGCAGGAACTCATGGGAGCCGGCGGTCGCGTCGTACCGGTCCTGGATGCCAATCCGGACCACTCGCCGGCCGAGCCCGTGTTCGCACACGGCCTCGCACACCGCTCCGCCGAGCCCGCCGAGGACGTTGTGCTCCTCCACCGTGACGAGGAGGCCGGTCCGCTCCGCCGTCTCGAGGATGGTCGCTTCGTCGAGCGGCTTGAGCGTGTGCATGTTCACCACGCGCGTGGAAATGCCTCGCGTCTCCAGAAGCCGCGCGGCCTCCAGCGCGACACCCACGCCCACCTCGCCGTGGGCGATGATGCCCACGTCCGTGCCCTCCTGGAGGCAGCGCGCGCGGCCGATCTCGAAGCCGTCTCGGGGCGCCTCCAGCCGGCTCACCCGGTTGCGGCCGAGCCGCATGTATACCGGGCCGTCGAAGTCGATGAGGGCCCGCGTCGCGAGCAGCGTCTCGAGCCCATCCGCGGGGGAGAGCACCGTCATGCCAGGCATGGCGCGGAGGATGGCCAGATCCTCGATGGCGTGGTGCGTGGGCCCGAAGAAGGCGCCCGACAGGCCTCCGTAGTCACACACGAGCCGCACGTTCGCGCGTGGGTAGGCCATCCCGAGGCGGATCTGCTCGCAGGCCCGCATCGCCCCGAAGGGGGCGAACGTGTGCGTGAAGACGATGTTCCCGAGGTGCGCCATGGCACACGCCATGTCGAGCATGGTGGCCTCGCAGACGCCCACGTTTCGGAAGCGCTCCGGGTGCCGCGCCGCGAAGGGATCCCCTCCGCCGGCGAGATCCGCCTCGAGCAGGACGACCCGGGACTCGTCCTCGGCAAAGCGGGTGAGCGCGTGCCGGAAGATCTGCCGATTGGAGAGCCCGGGGTTTTCGTTCAGCCAGCCCTGGGGATCGCTCGCCAGATCCGGGCCGGTCATCGGGTTGGCGGTCACCGTGTCTTCTCTCCCATGGACGCGAGCGCGCGCCGGAGTTGCTCGGCGTTGAAGATGGCGTAGTGCGCGCTCTTTCCCCTCAGCATCGGGAGGCCGGCGCCCTTGCGCGTCCTGGCGATCACCGCTCGGGGGGAGGTGCCGGTGGGGGCCTCCAGGGCCTCGCAGAGCGCGTGGAGATCGTGCCCGTCCACCTCCAGCGTGTGGAAGCCGAACGCCTCGAGCCGCTCGACGAGCGCCGCCTGGGGCAGGATGGACTCCGTCGGCCCGTCATTCTGGCCGCCATTCCTGTCGATGATCAGCGTGAGCTGGGAGAGGCGGTGGTGCGCCGCGACCTGGATGGCCTCCCAGTTCGAACCCTCACCCAGCTCGCCATCGCCACAAATGACATACACACGGTTGGGCTCCCCGCGCATCCGGCGGCCGAGCGCCAGCCCCACTCCGAGACCAAGCCCGTGCCCGAGGCTCCCGGTCGAGAAGTCCACTCCTGGCACCTGGGAATTGACGTGCCCGGTGAAGATGCTTCCGTCCGCGTTGTATTTTCTGACCAGCTCCTCGGGGTCGAAGAATCCTGACTCCGCCAGCGCTGCATAGAGCCCCGCCGCCGAGTGCCCCTTGGAGAGGATCAGATGATCCCGCTCCGCGGAGCCGGGAGCGCGGGGATCGATTCGCATCACGCGCCCGAGGAGGGCCACGAGGATCTCCACCAGGGAGAGGGAGCCACCGAGGTGGCAACCCGAGGGGGTGGCCGCGAGCCGGACGATGAGTCGGCGCACGCGCTTCGCACGCTCACGGAGCAGCTCCAGCTCCTCGTTGGGAGGCAAGGCAACGCTCGTCTCTGGTAGGGGGGCGCTCACGATTTGAGGAGACATGATGGCATCGAGGAGGGCGTAATGACTTGCGTCCGCTGCGGTCCTGCACCCTAGAGAAACGCGCGTCGGCTCGTCAATGTGTGAAATATGGCTCCGATGTAAAAAAATCCGACATTGGCCAGCCTTGGAAAAGGTGTTAGGCATTGCAGCGATCGTGACCAGGGCTGAAACGGCAGAGGGTTGAGATGGGAAATCGATTCAAGAATGCACCGGCTCTGGAAAATGGAGCGGTCTGGCGCCAGAAGGGCTGGTGGCGGGACGAGACGGTGGTCGATGATCTCCGTCGCGCGATCCGGGCCCACCCGGAGAAGACGGCGATCGTGGCGGTGCGCCACTTCGCGAAGGAGGTCACGAAGCTCAGCTACGCGGACCTGGGCACCTGGATGGAGCGTTTCGCGGGGGCGCTCCTCGAGCTGGGCGTGGGGCGGGGGGAGATCGTCGCGGTCCAGTTGCCGAACTGGTGGCAGTTCTCGGCGCTGGCCCTGGCGTGCGCGCGGGTGGGGGCGGTCATCGCGCCGATTCCCCCGGACTACCGGCGTCGCGAGGTGGAGTTCATCCTCGAGCGGACCGAGGCCTCGGTCTACATCGGTCCGGACACCTGGATGGGGTTCTCGCACCGGAACATGCTCCGGGAGCTGGCGCCGGCGCTCCCCTCGCTGCGCAGCCGGGTCTTCATCGGCGCGAGCGGGGAGTTGCTGGAGGGGGAGCTGGACTTCGACGCGCACTTCGTGGCGCCGCGGTGGGAGGAGCGGCACCCGGCGGCGGAGCTGGACGAGCGGACGGCGCGGGCGGACGACGTGTTCAACGTGCTCTACACGTCAGGCACCACCGGTGAGCCCAAGGGCGTGTTCCACAGCCACAACACCAACTACGCCATCACCCGGGCGCTCAGTGACACCCTGTCGCTGGGGGCGGACGAGGTGGTGTCGCTGCCGTCCATCCTCACCGCGTCGAGCGGGTTCACCTACCTCTTCCTGATGCCCGTCCTCCTCGGGGCGACGGCCGTCTACCTGGACGTGGCGGATCCCGATCTCCACCTCCGTCTCATCGAGGAGCACGGCATCTCGTTCATGTACGGGATTCCGACCTACATCCTGAACATGATCGCGGCCCAACGGCGGCGGCGGCGGAGCACCAGCTCTCTCCGGAGGCTGGCCACCGGGTCGACGCCCGTGCCGCCGCACCTCATCGCCGCGGTGCGCGAGATCTTCGGGGTCCGGCTGCACACGCTATGGGGCATGACCGAGAACGGCGCGGTCACCATCACCCGGGACGAGGATCCGCCCGACTGGCCGGCGAGCAGCGACGGGCGGCCCGTGGAGTGGATGGAGTTCAAGCTCGCCCCGGCCATCGCGGAGGATGGGACGCCCTACCCGGATGGAGCGGGGCGGCTCCTGGTCCGCGGGGCGAGCCAGTGCCTTGGCTACTTCAAGCGGGAGGATGTCTATTCCGCGTGCCTGGATGAGGCGGGGTGGTTCGACACGGGAGATCTCGCGCGCGAGGACGGGCGAGGGGGAATCCGGATCGTCGGCCGGCTGAAGGATGTGATCTTCCGGCACGGCCTGAAGATTCCCGTCGTCGAGGTGGAGTCGGCGCTGTACTCGCATCCGAAGGTGCGAGAGGTCGCCATCGTGGCCCACGCGGATGAGCGGATTGGCGGCGAGAGGGTGTGCGCCGTTCTGGTTCCTCATGAGGAGCCGCCGACGCTGGACGAGCTACGCGCCCACCTCCGCCAGGAGGGAATGTCGCCCTCCTACTGGCCGGATCGTCTGGAGGTCGTCTCCGAGATGCCGAAGACGCCTTCGGGGAAGATCCGCAAGTACCTCCTGAGGGAGCGGCTGAAGGAGCAGTCCGGGACGGCGTAGCTCGAGCCAACTCGAATCAACAGGCCAGGAGATGCAGGGCGATATGAATGCGCGCGACGCAGGGACGAAGGGGCGCAGGCCACCACCGCTGGGGCCGATGTCGAGAGAGGGGTTGATTCCGCTGTCCTTCGCGCAGCAGCGGTTGTGGTTCATGTCGCGGCTCGCGCCGGGTGACTTCTCGTACAACGTCCCCCTGTTCGCCCGTTTGAGGGGGCCGCTCGACGCGGACGCGCTGGAGCGGAGCCTGCGGGAACTGGTTCGTCGGCACGAGGTGCTGCGGACGACGTATGCGGAGGTGGAGGGAAGGCCGGTTCAGCGGATTGTACCGGAGCTGGTGCTGCCGCTGACCGTGGAGAGCCTGGAGGGTCTGCCCGAGGCGCAGCGGGAGTCCGAGGTTCGGCGGCGGGCGGAGGAGGAGGCTCGGCGGCC
>QKJM01000909.1 GCA_003249315.1 Archangium sp. | reverse complement strand
ACTGCAGCGGGTGATCCAGCGGGGTGTAGGGGAAGTCGCCGCGCGCGCGAATCTTCTCCGAGCCCAGCGCCGCGTAGTCCTCCCAGCTCTTCATTCCCTTGGGGAGGCGGGCCGTGGGGCCGACGGGGAGGGGCTAGTTGCGTGACATGGTGGCCTTCGGATCCGTCCGGCAGGACAGGTCGAAGCGCCGGGTGAGGGTTTCGCGCGCCGCCCGGTCCACCGCCGGACGCTGGCGGGACATCTTCGCCATCCAGTCGGCGAAGGGCATGTCCACCACCGGCATGCCGAAGGAGTTGCGCGAGCCGCCGCCGTAGCGGTGCAGGCCGTCGGCCGGGTTGGGAGTGCCTGGAGCCACCTCCGGGTACGGCTTGAGGCCTCCGCGCTGCTCTCCCTTGCGCCACGCGTCCAGGTCATCGGGGTCGCCCACTCCCCGGCTTTGTTCGAGATAGAGTTCACCTGTGTCTCCGGCCAGGGCGGGTGTCCCGGAGGCCAGGAGGAGCAGGAGGGTCGGTGGGACGATGAAGGGGTTTCGCATGAAGTCTCCCGGAGAGTGAAGGTTCGTCACCCTAGCAGTGTTTCGACTTCCCTCGTCCGAGTTACCCGTGCTCGTGAGTGCTTCTTCCGTTGGGGGCCCGGGAAACACAATCGGGTCCTTGGATGTCTTCGCAGGGGGTATCGTGGAGACCTGCATGCGTTTCCTGGGTGTCCTGTTCGTGTTGCTGACGGCTCTTCCTCTCGCGGCGGCCGAGCGGGTGAAGACGGTGCTGCTCTTCGTGCCGGAGGACGTCACGGTGCCGTCGATATCCGACTTCGCCAGGAGCTTCCGGCGGACGGTGCTGAGCGAGTGGAGTGGGCCCGTCACCGTCAACATCGAATACCTCGACATGGCCTGGTTCGGTAGCGCCGGATACGAGCGCGCGCTGCGCGACTTCTATCTGGTCAAGCACCGGACGCAGCGGCCCGACGCCCTCGTCGTCTTCGCGGATGCCACCCCCTTCCTGCTCAAGCTGCAGCGGGAGCTGTGGCCGGAGGTGCCGCTCATCTCCATCCTCAATGACGAGTTCCTGGCGGAGGCCCTGCCCCGGAGTCCGTACCTGAGGGGGAACTGGGCGGACCTCGACGTGCCAGGCACAGTGAAGATGGCGCTGCGACTCCTCCCGGAGACGCGCCATGTCGTCCTCGTCCTCGGCTCCAGCCAGCGGGAGGTGGAGGCCTGGTCATTCGTGGAGCAGGAGGTCCGCTCCGCCGCGCCGGACCGTGAGTTCATCGGCCTCACGGGGCTGACGTTGGAGGAGCTGCTGCGGCGCGTGCATGAGCTGCCCGAGGACAGCGTGGTCCTGCTGATTGGCTTCATGCAGGACGCGAAAGGCCAGAGCCTCATCTCGCGCGACGTGCTGCAGTTGCTGCACGCCAACGGCAGTCCCCCCATCTTCAGCGTCCACGAGACGATGCTGGGCAAGGGAATCGTGGGGGGCCTGTTGATGGACTATGAGATGCTCGGCCAGCAGGTGGCGAGGCGCACCTTGCGGCTGCTGAAGGGCGAGCTGGCCTCGAGCCTGCCACCCGGCCCCTTCGACACCAACCTGATCGCCTTCGACGCCCGGGAGCTGAAGCGCTGGCGCATTCCCGAGAGCAGGCTGCCTCCCGGCAGCGTGGTTCACTTTCGCGAGCCGGGCCTCTGGGAGCGCTACCACTGGCCGGTGACAGGGGTGCTGGTGGCGGGCCTGGTCCAGGCGGTGCTCATCGTCGTGCTGCTGCTGGAGCGCCGACGGCGCATGGGGGCCCAGCGGCTGAACCTGGCGGTGCTGGACTCGCTCCCGGGCTCCGTGGCGATTCTCGACGGGAACGGGGTGGTGCTGCGGGCGAATCCGGCCTCGAGCCGGCTCGAGGGCCTGGGAGCGCTGCGTGTCGAGAGCCTCTTCGTGTCGGGAGGCCCCTACCTGGAGGCCTTCAGCGAGGCGGCACGCACGGGTCTCTCCGAGGTGGTTCCGGTGGTCTCGCTGCTCCAGGACGTGCTCGCGGGACGCGCACGAGAGGGCGTGGTGGAGTTCCGAGGCCTCCTGGATACGTGGTTCGAGCTGCGAGCCCGGCGCCTGGAGCTGCCCGAGGGCGGGGCCGTCGTTTCCCTGGTGGATGTCAGCCCCCGTCGGCGCGCGGAGATGGAGGCGCGTCAGGCCAGGGACGAGCGGGCCCACCTGGAGCGCGTGGCCGCCGTGGGAGAGCTGGGCGTCTCCATCGCCCACGAGCTGAACCAGCCCCTGGCGGCCATCCTCACCAACGCCGAGACGGCGCAGCGGCTGTTGCAGCGCTCTCCCACGGATTTCCCCCTCCTGCGCGAGATGCTCCAGGACATCATCGCCGACGACAAGCGGGCAGGAGAGGTCATCCGCCACATGAGGGCGCTGTTGAAGAAGGGCGAGTCTCCCCTCGCGAGCCATGACTTCAACGAGCTGGTGCGGCAGGTGACGCGCCTGGTGGGTAACGACGCGCAGCTTCGTGGAGCCACCCTCACGCTGCAACTGGCCGAGTCACCCCTGCCCGTCAAGGGCGACGGCGTGCAGCTCCAGCAGGTGGCGCTCAACCTGATCGTCAACGCCCTGGATGCCGTGAGCCAGTGTCCTCCAGGGGAGCGTCAGGTGTGGGTGCGCACGCGGCGGGTGGAGGGACTCGTGGAGCTGGTGGTGGAGGACACGGGCGTGGGTCTCAGCGAAGAGGTGCTCGAGCGCATCTTCGAGCCCTTCTTCACCACCCGACCCGAGGGGCTGGGCATGGGCCTGGCCATCAGCCGCTCCATTCTCGAGGTTCACCAGGGTCGTCTCCAGGGAGAGCGCCTGCCGGACCGCGGAGCCCGCTTTCGCTGCACGCTTCCTCTCGCCTGAGCGGGTGGTGGTAGTATGATGTGGTTTGCCGGACAGAAGGAATCCCGTTGGAAGATCCCCCACATCAAGAGCATCCCACGGTGTTCGTGGTGGACGACGATCCTTCGGTGTTGCGCAGCCTCGAGCGCATGTTCCAGGTGGAGGGGTATGTGGTGGAGAGCTTCGCCCACCCGAGGCACCTGCTGGCGCGGGGTCCCGGACAGAGGCCGGGGTGCGTGGTGATGGACCTGCGCATGCCGGAGCTGAACGGGCTGGAGCTGCAGGAGGCGCTGCGGCGTGAGGGGTGGAAGCAGCCCATCGTCTTCATCAGCGGGCATGGGGATGTACCCGTGGCGGTGCAGGCGATGAAGGCCGGCGCGGTGGACTTCCTCCCCAAGCCCTTCAGCACCGAGGATCTGCTGGCGGCGGTGGAGCGGGCGCTGGCTCAAGACAGGGCCGCGAGGGCCGTGGAGGAAGAACGCGAGGCGCTACGGGCCCGCTTCTCCACCCTGTCTCCTCGGGAGCGGCAGGTCTGCGAGCTGGTGACTCAAGGGCTCCTCAACAAGCAGATCGCCGCCATGCTGGGCACGGCTGAGCAGACCGTGCGCCTGCAGCGCAGCCGCGTCATGGAGAAGCTGGCCGTGGACTCGGTGGCGGAGCTGGTGCGGCTGATGGAACGACTTTAATCGTCCCGTTGAAGAATTTTATCGTATTCTTGTAATTTGTCAATTCAACAAAGAGCCTATGGCAGGGCTTCCGGGCGGCCGTTTATAGGGCTGGCATGGGGGCCTTCCCTTCCAACCGACATGGCGTGTCTTCCTCGGGTCTCCGATGCTGAAGGGGGGCGCCCAGAGTGCTCTCGAGCTCGAGCCGACGCTCGTGAGGGGGGAAGGTTCCGGGTCATCTCCCGCGCGCAGGAGGATACCTCCGTCCCTGGCCGCGCGGTACGAGGACATCCGGTTTGCCGGTGAAGGCGCGATGGGCACCGTCTACCGGGCCGTGGATCCGCGGCTGGGGCGCACCATCGCGCTGAAGCTCCTCAAGGGCGATGAGCCGTCGCTCTGCCGGAGGTTCATCGGGGAGGCGAAGGCACAGGCGCGCATCCAGCACGAGCACGTGTGCTGCGTGTACGAGGCCGGAGAGGCGGACGGCGAGCCGTACATCGCGATGCAGTTCATCGACGGTGAGCCGCTGTCGCGCGCGTGCGAGCGGATGACGCTCGAGCAGAAGGTGAAGCTGCTCCAGGATGTCTCCACGGCCATCCACGAGGCGCACCGGCAGGGGATGATCCATCGGGATCTCAAGCCGGGGAACATCCTCGTCGAGCAACGCGAGGACGGGACGTGGAAGCCGTACGTCGTGGACTTTGGTCTGGCGCGTCAGGTGGCGGAGCAGGGCCAGACCCAGACGGGCGAGGTCATCGGGACGCCCGCCTACATGTCGCCGGAGCAGGCCAATGGGGACGTGCATGAGCTGGATCGCCGCTCGGACGTGTACTCGCTGGGGGCGACGCTCTACGACGTGATCGCCGGGAGGCCCCCCTACGTCTCGGAGCACCCGTGGAAGCTGCTCGTGATGTCCGCGCTGGAGGATCCGCCACCGCTGGGGCAGGTGGAGGAGGGAGTCCCGAAGGACATCGAGACGATCGTCATGAAGTGCCTCGAGCGCGACCCGGCGCACCGGTACGACTCCGCGTGGGCGCTCGCGGAGGATCTGCAGCGCGCCCTGGATGGCGAGGCGATCCATGCGAAGCCGGCTCCCTGGAGGTATCGCCTCTGGAAGAAGGCGGTTCGGCACAAGCTGCTCACGGCGATGCTGGGGGTGCTCGTGCTGGGAGCGCTCGGCGTGGGAGGCGTCTGGGTGGGGGCGCAGCGGCGCGCGGCGGAGCAGGCTCGGCTCGCGCAGGAGCTGGGCGAGCGTGTGAAGGAGACGGAGCTGTTCCTGCGCACGGCGTACGGGCTGCCGCTTCATGACGTGGAGCGGGAGCGGGACATGGTGCGCGCCAGGCTCGGGGAGATCGAGCAGCGCATGGCCCGGGTGGGGGAGGTCGGCGAGGGGCCCGGGCACTACGCGCTCGGGGTGGGGCAGCTCGCACTCGGTGAGCCCGAGCGGGCGCGGGCGCATCTGGAGAAGGCACTCGCGGCCGGGTACTCGTCGCCGAACCTCGAGTACGCGCTCGGGCGGGCGCTCGGAGAACTCTTCCGGCGTGCCTTGGAGGATACCCGGCGAATCACCAACGGGGAGCAGCGCCAGAAGCGGGTGGCACGGCTCGAAAAGGAACTCCGGGAGCCGGCGCTCCGGCACCTGCGGGCGGCGGTGGGGACGAGGAGCGAGGTGCCCGAGTACGCGGAGGGATTGATTGCCCTGTACGAGGGCGACCACGAGGAGGCGATCGCCAAGGCGAAGGCGGCCTTCGGCAAGGCGCCGTGGATGTACGAGCCGAAGAAGCTGGAGGGGGATGCGCTGTACGCGGAGGGCAGCAGGTACAGGCATGACGCGGCCTTCGACTACGAGAAGATGAAGAGCTACTTCGAGCGGGCGGAGGAGGCGTACCGGGTGGCGGCGGAGATGGGGCGGAGCGATCCCTCCGTTCATCTGGCGCGGTGCGAGCTCTGGGAGAAGATGGGGTGGGCGGCCTTCTCCCGGGGACTGTCGCCCGGCACGGCCTTCAAGGCCGCCGAGGAGGCGTGCAGCCGCGCGGTGCTCTCGAGTTCGAAGGATGGCCGGGCCGTCGTGCAACGGGCTCTCGTGCTCCTGGCGCGGGTGCAGGTGCAGGTGCAGGTGCAGGGGCCCAACGCCGCGGAGGACTCGGTCCCCGTGGTGGAGGCTGCGCTCAAGGCCGCGGAAGAGGGGGCGCGG
>QKJM01000101.1 GCA_003249315.1 Archangium sp. | reverse complement strand
GCCCTTGTTGAGGATGAAGTTCGCCTTGTTCCAGTAGATGTTGGACTCGGCGCTGTTGTACTCGGCGGAGGCGCCATCGCTGCGCTCGAAGCGCGTGGGCACGAGGTTCCCGGAGTGGGGCGTATAGGGCGAGGCCGCCGCATACTGGGTGGCGAAGAAGCCCACGAGCCCGAGGTCGTACTGGCAGCGCAGCGCGATGGTGTTCCAGGCGGCGTCCTGCATCGGCGTGCAGGACGGGTCGTTGTTCATCGGGTGGTTGGGGACGACGATCGCGCCGGCCACTCCGCTGAGCGAGCCATCCAGATCCTTCACCGCGGAGTTCAGGAGCGAGTCCTGCCACGGCGGTGTGACGTTGCCCGACGCCGGATCCAGGGCGACCCGCCGGTAGGGCTCGGGAGTGAAGGTGAGACCCTTCACCGTGTTGACGAAGCGCTGGGAGCCGCCAATCGCATAGAAGGGCACCGGGGTGACCTCCGTGGCGCCGTGGAAGATGCGCTGCGATGGGAAGCCCGCGAAGTGGATGTCGCGCAGGTCGAACGGTCCGTCATAGAGCCGCACGCCCTGGAACAACTGCTTCCAGCCATTGTAGTCCCTGTGGAAGTCGAGGTCCTCCGTCGAGTGGTTGGCGCTGAAACCGACGATGAGCGAGTCCGAGACGACCTGGTTGTAGGCGAAGAACAGGCTGTTGCCGTTGTCGGCGGCGATGAAGTTGTTGAGCGTCATCGTCGCGCCGCGCGTGTAGGCGCCGGTCAGCTTGTTCTTGAAGACGACCAGGTCATTCATGACGGGGATCAGCCCGTTGGGATTGGACGCCCCTCGCGTGAAGTAGTGCGAGGCGACGATGCTCCGGTCATTGGGGTTCAGCTGGTTGTTCATCAACGCGCCGTCTGGCGCGCCGTCCCACGTCATGCCCACGTCCGAGCTGTGCGCGACGTTGCGCGTGAACTCCGTCGTGCTCTGCTCGGAGGGGTAGGTATTGGCGGTCCTTCCAATAGACGGATTCGGGAGGATGCAGCCAGAAGAGTCGCACGAGAGCTGCCTGCTGAAGGCCATCCAGAATCCGGTCCCCTGAGAGCCGGAGGCCACGTTCCCCCTGACGGTGTTCTGCGGGTGCGAAATCCAGAAGGCTCCCGGAGGAGAGAAGCGCGTGATGTCGAGCCCCGGCGAAACATAGTCAGAGGCCAGGAGCGCCTTCGCCTGGGGGATGCGCTTGGAGTAGACGGTCAGGTTGTCGATGAGCTGGTTGTTCACCTCGTTCCCGTCTTCGAGGAAGAAGCCGTGGCCGAAGTGGTTGTAGCAGACGTTGTTCTCCACCAGGGCATTCTGCGTCCCGTGGATGGTCACGCAGCGCTGGTAGGAGTTGCGGATGCTCGAGTTCTTGATGAACTGCCCCTGCACCGAATCCGCCCGGTGCCAGTGGAAGGGGTAGCGGCCCATCTTTCCCTGCTGACCCATGCGCACCAGCTCGATGCCGTCCACGTAGCCGAAGGCGGACTTCATGATCATCATGTGGCCGCCGAACGCAGCGGCGTCGAGGGTGGACTCGGTCCCGTCGGGCTCGATGCGGATGTTGCGGGTGAGGTTGGCCACCTCGGCGCGCTCATCCAGCGTCCATGAGCGCACGCCCTCCGAGTAGCTCTGCGTCAGGCCATAGTGGGGGTTGGTGAAGGGCTGGCTGACGGTGATGGTCTTCTTGTCGGCGGAGATGGCGGAGATGATGCGCTCCTCGGCCTCCGCGAAGTTGTAGCGGGTGGGACCGACGACGATGCGGTCGCCAATCGCCCAGTCGGAGGCGGCGGAGGAGAGCACGAGGGTGCTGGCGCCCGCGTTGATGGTGGCGTTGATCCGCTGCCAGCCCTTCTTCTTGCCGTCGCCGAAGAGGCGGATGGTCCCCCCATTCTTGGCGGCGAAGGCGCGTTCGCCCATGCCGCTGTCATAGCCGCCCTTGAGCTTGACGACGAGCGAGCCGTTGAAGCGGGTGGAGGCGTTGCCACACTCGAAGAGCGCGCCGCTCCCGTCCACGATGATGCCCTGGGCCTTCAGCTCGAAGGAGCCCGTGGTGGGGCAGTACATCTTTCCATTGAGGGTGAGGAGCCCCAGGTCCGCGTTGGTGTTGAGGGTGACCTTCTCGCCCGACTGGATGGTGAGGTTGGTCGCCGGAAGCTTCTCCGAGAGATTGTAGCTCACGACGCTCGGGAACGGGTAGCTCCCGCTGAGGAGGGAGTTGGGGACGTCTCCCACGGCGTGGATGCCATAGAGGTAGAGCGTCTTCCCGACGTGCGGACGAACCTGCTCGCGAGTGAGGGAGAAGACGTAGCGGTGGGCGCTGTTCGTCGTCGCGCACGCGGAGCTGATGCCCGCGGCCTTGGTCAGGTTCGCCGTCGCCGTCGCCACGAGGGTTCCTACGCCCGCCGGACCGCCGGCATAGAGGTGGACGCCGATGTTCTGGTCCACGCCATACTGGCAGGTCCAGCCGCTGACACTGATGGTGGTTCCGAGATCGGCCACGCCGTCGACAAACCCGATGACCGAGCCGACGTTGGGCATCGTCTGGGTGCCGGAGCCGGAGATGGCGGCATTGCCCCCGCCGGAGACGGAGATGCCATGGACATAGATGGGCTTGAGGTAGTGGGTGTTGACCTGTGCGTGGGTGATGGGGATGCTGAAGCGATGGGGCGTTCCGCCCACGGTGGAGCAGGCCGTGTTATCGGAGGAGGGGGAAGCGCCGTTGGCCGTCCCGGAGGCCAGGAAGCTCGAGCCGCTGGTGCCCGCCGCGCCGCCGACATAGACATGGACCGCGATGGACTGGGAGTAGCTCTGGTCGCAAGCATAGCCGGTGAGCGTATAGCCGCTGGCCGTGGGCGCGCTGATCCCGGTGATTTGTCCAATCACGCCCAAGGGGATGGGCTGGCTGGGGACCTTGTGTACGCCCGACTGCGAGAGCATGTTGTTGGCGCCACCCGAGAGGGAGATGCCATAGGCGTAGATGCTCTTGCCGGCATGAGCGGAGACGATCGCGTTGGAGATGGGAATACTGAACCTGTGCGCCGTCCCGGTTGGAGTTCCGCAGGCGGCGTTCACGGCCGACTCGGTCGCGGCGTTGGCCGTCCCGGCGACGATGAGCGTCCCTACGCCCGCCACGCCCCCGGCATAGACGTGGACGCTGATGGATGAGGCGATGCCGGTGTCACACGCCCAGCCATTGAGGAGATAGGTTCCGCTGCCTTGAGAGACGCTGTCGATGGTTCCGGTGACGGTGGCCGACGCCCGTAGGGGCATCAGCAACATGGTCAACCAGAAGGCTGCTACCGCGAGATACTTCATGGACAACCCTTTCATTCACTGTTGATGCGTTGGAGGAAGCTCACGGCCCCCGTGAAAGAGGGGCCGTGAGCCTCGGGGGGGGACTGCTCAAGGACACTTGAATGTGACTTCCATCGTCGTCGCGGACATGGCGTTCGGGGACAACGGCCAGACGTCCTTGTGGATTTGATTGCCGAGCAGGCGCAGGAAGAGCGAGCCCGAGGAGGGGTCCTGGTAGTAGCTGGACGTGCCCGCCATCGTCGTGAGGGACTTCAACGCGGCGACGCTGGCGACCTGAGTTCCACCCTGGGGGTAGCAGGTGCTCTTGAGCCCGACGAGCTCGATGACCGGGCTCAGCGTGGACATGGAGAACGACTGGAACCAGGCTTGCGGCTCATAGGGTTCCTCGAGGAAGGAGACCTTGTAGTCGTAGCCCTTGTCGAGGATGAGCATCATCTTGTTCCAGTTCTCGTAACAGGGGGGGGGTGGGGGTTCGCCGCTGGTCGGGGTCGGGCAGGACGGGAAGTTCGCGAGAGCACCGTCACTGCGCTCGAAGTTCATGGGCACGACGTTGCCGCTGTACTTCGAGGTAGCCGGGTACTTCGTGCCGAAGAAGCCCAGGAGCCCGAGGTCATAGTTGCAGACCTTCGCGATGGTGTTCGTCTCGTTGAGGTTCTTCATCTCCTCCGTACAGGCCGTGTCATTGAGAATCGACTGATTGGGGGGGACGACGGTGGCGCCCGGCACCCCGCTGAGAGAGCCATCGAGGTCCTTCAGCGCGGAGGTCAGGGGGGTGTCCATCCAGACTGGGATGTCGTCCCCCTCGGCTATCGCGACGCGCTGGTAGGGCTCGGGGGAGAAGGTGAGACCCTGCACCGTGTTGACGAAGCGCCGGGTGCCGCCAAGCGCGTGGAAGGGCACCGGCGTGACCTCCCAGTCGCCGTAATTGACGGGAGCCGTCGGAAAGCCCGCGAAGTGGACGTTGCGCAGGTCGAACGGTCCGTCATAGAGCCGCACGCCCTGGAACCTCAGACCGTGCCAGTCCTCAGTACCGTCCGGCTCCCCATTCCAGTCATTCTTGTATTTCGCATAGTGGAAGGCGAGATCAGCGGTCGAGTGGTTGTCACTGAAGCCGACAACGAGCGAGTCGAAGACGACCTGGTGGTAGGCGAAGAACAGGCTCGCGGCGTTGTCGGCGGCGATGAGGTTCTCGAGTTCCATCTTCGCGCCGCGCGTGTAGATGCCGGTCAGCCCGTTCTTGAAGACGACCAGGTTCGGAAAGTGAGGGATGTCCTCGGTGAGGTTGCTGGCCCCTCGCGTGAGGTAGTGGGTAATGGTGACGAACCGGTCGTTGGGGTTTTTCGTATTGCCCACCAACTCCCCATCGGGCGCCCCATCCCAGGTCATGCCCACCTCCGAGCTGTGCGCGACATTGTCCGAGAAGTCCGTCGTGCTCTGCTGGGCGGGGTAGACATTGGCGGGCCTTTTGGTGCCCGGGTGCGTGCAGCCGGAAGAGTCACACGAGAGCTCCTGGCTGAAGGCCATCCAGAAGCCGGTCCCCTGGGAGCCGGAGGCCACGTTCCCTCTGACGGTGTTCTTCGGGTTCGAAATCCAGAAGGCCCCCGGCGGAGAGAAGCGTTGGCGCTGCATTCCAGTCGAGACATAGTCAGAGGCCAGGAGCGCATTATCCTTGGGGATGCGCTTGGAGTAGATGGTCAGGTTGCCGATGAGCTCGTTGTCCACCTCGTTCCCGTCCTCGAGGAAGAAGCCGTGGCCGAAGTGGTTGAAGCAGACGTTGTTCTCCACCAGGGCGTCGTTCGTCCCGTGGATGGTCACGCAGCGCTGGTAGGAGTCGCGGATGCTCGAGTTCTTGATGAACTGACCCTGAACCGAGCCGGCCCGGTGCCAGTGGAAGGGGTAGCGGCCCATCTCCCCCTGCTGGCCCATGCGCACCAGCTCGACGCCGTCCACGTAGCCGAAGGCGGACGTCATGATCATCATGTGACCGCCAATGGAGTCCTGCTCTCCTTCGGGCTCGACGCGGATGTTGCGGGTGAGGTTGGCGACCTCGGCGCGCTCGTCCAGGGTCCACGAGCGCACGCCGTTCGTGTAGTTCTGCGTCAGGCCATAGTGCTTGTAGGAGAAGGGCTGGGTGACGGTGATCGTCTTCTTGTCGGCGGAGATGGTGGAGATGATGCGCTCCTCGGCCTCCGAGAACTTGAAGCTGGTGGGCCCGACGACGATACGGTCTTGGGGCTCCCAGTCATAGGCGGGGGTGGAGAGCACGAGGGTGCTGGAGCCCGGGGTGATGGTGGCGTTGATCCGCTGCCAGCCCGTCTTCTTGCCGTCGCCGAAGAGGCGGATGGTTCCGCCATTCATGGCGGCGAAGGCTCGCTTGCCCATGTCCTTGTTCATGTACATGAT
>QKJM01000752.1 GCA_003249315.1 Archangium sp. | reverse complement strand
CGCCTCCGGGGAGTCCGTGCCGGAGGTCGCCACCGGCCGCAAGCCCTCGGGGGCACGCCGCCGCCTGGTCTTCGTCTTCCCCGGGCAGGGCTCGCAGTGGCTGGGGATGGGGCGGAAGCTGCTCGAGGAGGAGCCGGCCTTCAGAGAGGCGCTGCAGCGGTGTGACGAGGCCATTCATGCTGTCACGGGCTGGCACGTGCTGGAGGAGCTGGCGGCGGACGAGGGCCGCTCGCGGCTGAAGGAAATAGACGTGGTGCAGCCGGTGCTGTTCGCCGTGGAGGTGGCGCTGGCGGAGCTGTGGCGCGCGTGGGGCGTGGAGCCGGACGCGGTGGTGGGCCACAGCATGGGAGAGGTGGCGGCGGCGCACGTGGCCGGAGCGCTGAGCCTGGAGGACGCCGCTCGCGTCATCTGTCTCCGCAGTCGGTTGATGAAGCGGCTCAGCGGCCAGGGCGCGATGCTGGCGGCGGAGCTGCCTCTGGCCGAGGCGCGCGAGGTGCTGGCCGGGTACGAGTCGCGCGTGGCCCTGGCCGTCAACAACAGCCCCACCTCCACGGTGCTGTCCGGTGACGCCTCGGCGCTGGAGGAGATCCGCACCTCGCTCGAGGCGCGAAACATCTTCTGCCGCTGGGTCAAGGTGGACGTGGCGTCGCACAGCCCGCAGGTGGAGCCGCTGCGCGCCGATCTGCTCGACGCGCTCTCCCCGGTGCGGCCCCGAGCGGCCTCCATCCCCATCCTCTCCACCGTCACGGCCTCGGCGTGTGATGGCGCGGGCTTCGACGCGGCCTACTGGGTGCGCAACCTGCGCGAGCCGGTGCTCTTCTCCTCCGCGGTGCTCGAGCTGCTGGGCAGCGGCCACGACGCCTTCCTGGAGATGAGCCCGCATCCCATTCTGTTGCCGGCGGTGGAGCGGTGCATGCAGCACGCGGGCCGTGAGGCGCTGGTGCTTCCCTCCCTGAGACGGGAGGAGGCCGAGCGCGGCTGCATGCTGGAGTCGCTGGGGGCGCTCGCCTGTGCCGGGCACCCGGTGGACTGGGCCCGACTCTTCCCCGGTGGGCGGGTGGTTCCCCTGCCGCCCTATCCGTGGCAGCGCAAGCGCTTCTGGCTCGGCCAGGTGCGGGTGGGTCCGGCCGTGGAGCGGCTGACGTCCCTGCGCGGTCGGCCGGTGCGGGTGGCGCAAGGGCTGGAGGGCCATGTCTTCGAGCTGGAGCTGGGCAGCACCTCGCTGCCGTGGCTGGGGGCGCACCGACTGGGAGGTCTCGCGGTGCTCCCGGCCTCCGCCCTGGTCGAGCTGGCGTTGTCCGCCGCGGCCGAGGTCTGGGGCTCCGGGCCGCGCGTGCTCGCGGAGGTGGAGTTCGAGCGCGCGCTGGTCCTCCCCGAGGAGCAGCGGTACGTGGTGCAGGTCCACCTCTCGCCGGCTCCCGGCGGGCAGCTCTCCTTCCAGATTCACAGCCGCGTGGCGGAAGGCGCGGCGCACGAGGCGGGTTGGGCGCGGCACGTGAGTGGCCAGCTCCGTCCCGCCCAGTCGCCCTCCAGCGCCCGGGTGGAGGTGGAGACGGTGCGCGCGCGCTGCGCGGAGCGGGTGGCGAGCACGGCTCTCTACGAGGAGCTCGAGCGCCGCAACGTCCAGTACGAGCAGCCGCTGCGCACGCTGTCCGAGGTGTGGCGGCGACCCTCCGAGGCGCTCGGGCGCATCGCGCTCGCTCCGGAGGTGGCCCGGGAGTCCGAGCACTACCAGCTTCATCCGGCGCTGCTGGACGCGGCGCTGCAGGTGCTCACGTGCGCGCTCGCCGAGCCGGGCGAGGAGGCCGGACTCTTCATGCCCGTGCAACTGGCCTCGTTCGAGCTCTCGACGGGCCTCGGCCAGCCGACGTGGGCCCATGCGGTGCTGGAGCCCGCCGCCAACGAGCAGGAGCGCGTGGGCTCGCTGGAGCTGCTGGACGCGGAGGGGCGGGTGGTGGCCTCGGCGCGCGGCGTGCGGTTGCGGCGCGTGGTGGCCGAGCGGCTCCTGGAGGTGCTGGGTGCGCGTCCTCAGGCTCCCCAGGACTGGTCCTACGACGTGGCCTGGGAGGAGCGGCCCGCGGTCACGGCGGAGTCGAAGCCAGCCGACTGGCTCGTCTTCCTCGATCGGGGCGGGCTGGGTGTGAAACTGGTGGAGGAGCTGACGCGTCGTGGCGAGTCGTTCACCACGGTGGAGGCCGGGTCTTCCTTCCAGCGCCTGAGCGAGCGGCACTTCGCGGTGTCTCCCTCCCAGCCCGAGGACTACGCGCGGCTGCTGCGGGAGGCTCCGGCGGCGCAGCGGGAGGGCCGTGCCCTCTATCTGTGGGGCCTGGACGAGACGTCCGCCGACGAGACCGGGGTGGAGGCCCTCGAGGGGGCGCTGTACCTGCTGAAGGCGCTGTCGGGCGCGGGCGGGCGCATGCGGCTGTGGGCGGTGACGAGGGGAGGCCAGGTGACGGGCACCGCGGGGGAGAAGGTGTCTCCGCGGCAGGCCCCGCTGTGGGGCTTCGGCCGCGTGGTGTCGCTGGAGCAGCCGGAGCCGTGGGGTGGGTTGCTCGACCTGGAGCCGGGCGCGGCCGTGTCGGCGGAGGTGTTGCTGAAGGAGGTGGCCGCTGGCGATGCGAGCGGGGAGGACCAGCTCGCGCTGCGCGGGGGGCGCTGCCTGGTTCCCCGGCTCGTGCATGGCCGGCTGCCGCGGGCGACCGAGCCGCTGCGTCTGCGCGAGGATGGGACGTATCTGATCACCGGCGGCCTGGGTGGACTGGGGCTGAAGGTGGCGCGGTGGCTGGTGGAGCGGGGCGCGCGGCACCTGGTGCTGCTGGGACGGAAGGGCCTGTCCGCCGAAGCGATGAGCACGCGGCGTGGCCGGGCCGTGGAGGAGCTGCGTGCCCTGGGTGCCTCCGTCTCCGTGCTGGCCGCGGACGTGGCGGACATGACCCGCATGCGGGAAGTGCTGGGCGAGATGAACCCGCCCCTCCGAGGCGTCATGCACGCCGCGGCGTTGCTCACCGAGTGCCGTCTGGAGGACATGGACGCCGCGACGCTGGAGGCGATGATGCGCCCCAAGGTGCTCGGCGCCAGGGTGCTCCACGAGCTGACGCGGGGCATGGCGCTGGACTTCTTCGTCCTCTTCTCCTCGACCTCCAGCCTGTGGGGCGCCTCGGGGCTGGCCCACTACGCCGCCGCCAACCAGTACCTCGAAGCGCTCGGCCACGTGCGCCGGGCCGAGGGGCTTCCCGCGACCACCCTCCACTGGGGCACGTGGGATGAGATCGGCGGAGAGCGCGCCGACGGAGACCGGGGCTATGCGCGCTTCGGCATGCAGCCCATGGACTCGGGGCAGGCGCTCGAGGCGCTCGGGCAGGTCCTGCGGGCCGGGGTGGGTCGCCACACCGTGGCCTCCGTGGACTGGGCCTCGCTGAAGCCGCTGTGGGAGGCCCGGCGACGCAGGCCCTTCCTCCAGCGCGTGGGAGAGTCCCAGTCCACACCGGACGCGGGCGCCTCCCAGGCGAAGTTGCTCGCGCAGCTCCAGGCGTTGCCTCCCGCCCGCCGCATGGAGGCGCTGGTGCTCCACCTCCAGCGCATGGTGGGTCGCATCCTCGGCTTCGAGCCCTCGGAGCTGCCTCCCGCCGAGCGAGGCTTCTTCCAGATGGGGATGAGCTCGCTGATGAGCGTGGAGCTGCGCAATGCGTTGCAGCAGGACGTGCAGCGGCAGTTCCCGGCGAGCCTGGCGTTCGATCACCCCACGGTGGATGCGCTGGCCAGATACCTGGCCCGCTCCGTGGAGGCGCTCGAGGTGCCTCCCGCCGAGGAGGCGCGGTCGCCAGAGCCTCCGGCGGTCGTGGTGCAGGCCGAGGGCGGCGACCTGGGCGACCGCCTCTCGCGCATGGAAGAGCTGTCCGACGAGGAAGTCGAGAAGCTGATCGCACAGAAGTTGAGCTGAGCAAGGCGCGCCAAGATGAGCAGAGAGTTCTACGACAAGATTTCAAACCTCTCCCCCAAGAGGCTGGCGCTGCTGGCCCTGGAGCTGAACTCCGAGAACGAGGCGCTCAAGCGCACGCGCTCCGAGCCGATCGCCATCGTCGGCACCTCCTGCCGCGTGCCGGGCGGCGCCCGCTCTCCCGAGGCCTTCTGGGAGTTGCTGCGCGGCGGCGTGGACGCCATCACGGAGGTGCCTCGCGAGCGGTGGGATGCCGACGCGCTGTTCGACTCCAACCCCGACAAGCCGGGCCGCACCTACGCGCGCTGGGGTGGCTTCGTCGAGGACGTGGACCGCTTCGACGCCGCCTTCTTCGGCACCTCTCCCCGCGAGGCCTCGAGGATGGATCCTCAGCAGCGGCTGCTGCTGGAGGTGGCGTGGGAGGCGCTCGAGCGTGCCGGGCAGCCGCCGGATCAGCTCTCGGGCAGCAAGACGGGTGTGTTCCTGGGCATCATCGGCAGCGACTACGCCCAGCTCCAGTCCCGTGCGCTCGGGGGCTCGCCGGACATCTACCACATCACCGGGACCAGCCTGAACGCCGCCGCCGGTCGGCTCGCCTACACCCTGGGCCTGCAGGGGCCGTGCATGGCCCTCGACACGGCGTGCTCCTCCTCGCTGGTGGCGCTGCACGTGGCCTGCCAGGGGCTGCGCAATCGCGAGTGTGACCTGGCGCTCACGGCCGGCGTCAACCTGGTGCTCTCGCCCGAGGCCACCATCGCCCTCTCCAGCAGCCGTGGCCTGTCTCCGGACGGGCGCTGCAAGACCTTCGACGAGTCCGCCAATGGCTTCGTCCGCGCCGAGGGCTGCATCGTTCTGGTGCTCAAGCGGCTCTCGGACGCGCTGGCCGGGGGGGATGAAATCCTCGCGCTGATCGCCGGCTCGGCCGTCAACCAGGATGGGGCGAGCAGCGGGTTGATGGTGCCCAATGGCCCGGCGCAGGAGCGCGTCATCCAGCAGGCGCTGGCGAGCGCGGGCGTGGAGCCGTCGCGGGTCTCCTACGTGGAGGCGCACGGCACTGGCACGCCGCTGGGAGACCCGATCGAGCTGCATGCGCTGGCGAACGCGCTGGGCGAAGGGCGGGCGGAGCAGTCCCCGCTGGTGGTGGGGTCGGTGAAGACGAACGTGGGCCACATGGAGGCGGCGGCCGGGCTGACGGGCGTGCTGAAGGTGGCGCTCTCGCTGCGCAACGAGGTGATTCCCCCCAACCTGCACTACAAGCGCCTCAACCCGAACATCACCCTGGGCAACGTGCCGGTGGTGGTGCCCACGGAGGCCCGCTCGTGGCCTCGGGGTGAGAAGCCGCGCCTCGCGGGCGTGAGTGCATTCGGCCTCAGCGGCACCAACGCGCACGCCATCCTCCAGGAGGCTCCGGCCTTGCCGCCGCAGGAGTCGATCGCCGAGCGAGGGGCGGAGCTGCTGGTGCTCTCGGCGCGCGGCCCGGAGGCCCTTCGAGAGGTGGCTGGCCGCCATGCGCGCTGGCTCGCCGAGCACCCGGAGGTGGCGCTGCGCGAGGTGTGTGCCACCGCCGCGCTGAGGCGTGCCCACCATGAGTACTCGCTGGCCCTTTCCGGGCGCACCCACGCCGAGCTCGCACGGTCCCTGGAGTCCTTCGCCTCCGGGGAGTCCGTGCCGGAGGTCGCCACCGGCCGCAAGCCCTCGGGGGCACGCCGCCGCCTGGTCTTCGTCTTCCCCGGGCAGGGCTCGCAGTGGCTGGGGATGGGGCGGAAGCTGCTCGAGGAGGAGCCGGCCTTCAG
>QKJM01000628.1 GCA_003249315.1 Archangium sp. | reverse complement strand
AGTTCTGGTGAGCCCCGTTTCCTTCGTCTGGAGGGCAATCTTTCAGGGGGAGTCCCGTTGCGATGGGCGTCGGCCATGCGCATTCCGCCAGGGAGTGGAGGCATTCATGGCAGAGCCGATCAATCCCGATCCAATGGAGTGGCAGCGAGTGCGCGAGCTCGGGCGACGCATGCACTCGGGCATGCGGGTGCTGGATCCGGAGACCCTGGAGCTGGTGCGACGTGTGGCCACTCAGGTGCGCATCGATGCGTCGGAGGCGGACCAGCACCTGCAGAACCCGGATGGCTTCCGCCGGCTGGTGACGGAGATCCTCCGCCGCATCCACTAGCCGCCCTGGCGCCTGCCAGGACAGGGAGTCCTCGTTGGAGATGGGGTAGAGGTGGTGCATCGCCCACCTCTTCTCTTTCGCGCTCAGGGTGAGCCTGCCCCGGTTTCGTGGCTCTCCGTGGGACGACACTCCGGCGCTCAGAGGTGCTTCGTGGTCATACGGGTGGCGGAGTGGCCGCATGCTCCTCTCCACACGGAAGAACCACCGTGAAGGTCGAGCCCTCCCCCGGAGTGCTCTCGACCGAGATGGTGCCGCCGTGAGCCTCCACGATCTGCCGGGCGATGAAGAGTCCGATCCCGAGCCCGCCGTAGTGACGCTCGGAGACCGCCCGCTCGAACTTCTCGAAGATACGTGCCTTGGCCTCTCCCGGGAAACCAATGCCATGATCCTGGACGACGAGCCGCGCCGTGTCCGGCCCTGGCTCGATCCTGACCTCCAGCGGCCTTCCCTCCCCGAACTTGATGGCATTCCCGATCAGGCTGGTGACGACCTGCTCCAATCGAAGCCGATCCCACCTTCCGATGGCAGGACACCTCGCCTGAACCTCCAACAGGGAACCGCTGCGCGACAGTTGCTCGCGCAGGTTCTTCACCACGTCCTGGACCACCTGGCAGAGGTCGACCTCCTCCCGCATCAAATCGAAACGCCCCGTGCCGATGCGCGAGACATCGGTGAGTTGATCGATGAGTGTTCGGAGCCGCTCGGCCTGAGCGTCGATGCGGAGCAACTCCCTCAGGAGGGGGTCGGCCCGAACCATCTGCTCCGGAGCCGCACGGGCCAGCCGGAGAAGGGCCGAAATGCGGAGCTTCAGGGACGTCAGGGGCGTGCGAAGCTCGTGGGCAGCGACCAGGAGGAAGACATCCCGGACCCGAATGGCCTCCTGGGCTTGCTGATACAGCCTGGCATTGTCGTACGCGAGGGTGGCACGCCGAGCTACCTCCTGGGCCAGCTCGAACTCCTTCACTCCATAGCGCCTCCCACCTGGGCCGGAGACCAGGGTGAGCACTCCGAGCAGATTGCCTCGTGAGATGAGGGGCACCACGATGCTGCTTCGTGTTCCGAGCGCGAGGATGAGCCGAGCATGTTCCTCGCTCCCACTTCGGGCTCGGATGTCCTCCTCCGATAGATCGGGGTAGAGCCGTGGCTGGCGGGTTCGAAGCACCTCACTGGCCGGAGTGAGGCTTCCCTCCAGGGCCGGGTAGCGCGCGACGAGCGTGTCGAGCAGCGGCTGCTTCGCAGGGTTGATATGAACCCCCGCGATCCGGTGGAGCTGCCCATCCATCATCACGTCGATGATGCACCAGTCGGCGAGGTAACGCACACACAGGTCACCCAGGCGGGAGAGCGTCTCGCTGTAGTCGAGCGTCTCGGAGAGGATGATGCTGGCCTCCGCGAGGAAGGAGACGTTCCGATGAGCCTCCGCGAGATCGATGGTTCGTGCCCGAACCTCCCGCTTCAACGCCTTGTTCCAGGTGATGGCCGCCCCCACTATCACGCCCACGCCCACGAGCAGGAAGACCACGATCCGCCAGAAGAGGGGATCGCGGTAGAATGGCGGCACTCTCGCGTAGATCCATCGCCTCGAGATGAGCTGCTCTTCCTTTTCCGTAATCTGGTCCAGCCCCTTCTGGATGATGCGCTGCAGGATCGGCTCATCCCTCCGGACCGCCATCGCCAGCTCATACTGGTAGGGGATTCTTCCCGCCACATGGAGGTTCGTCAGATTCTCCTGGGTGATGTAGAAGGACAGGGCCGCGGCATTCACGATCAGCACATCGACTTCGCCGGTCAGCAGGCGCAGCAGTCCTTCGAGATCATTGGGAACGGGAACGAGCTGAAGCTCGGGATGATTGCGCTTCAGATACTCATGGGCTCCGAATCTCTCGCCGACGGCGATCCTCAACCCACGCATCTCCTCGAGGGTGAGCGTCTCCCATGCTCCTTGGCGTACGACGATGAGGTTCGGGATGCGGACGTAGGGCTCGGAGAAGAGAAGGTATTCCGAGCGCTCGGGGGTTCTGGTCAGCCCGCTTGCCAGATCCACCTGTCCCTCGCGCATGTTGTGAAGCAGCTCGTTGACACTGGAGGGAAGAGCCCTTCGGAACTTGATGCCCAGCTTCCGCTCCAGCAGCCGGGAATAGTCCGCGGCGACGCCGCTGAACTCCCCTTTGTCGTCGATGAACGACAAGGGGGCGTTGATGTAGGAGCCGAGTACGAGGCTGTCGGCATGGCTCTCGAGCCATGCCCTTTCTTCCGGGGTGAGCGGATCCTGGGCCTGCCCCCCGAGAAGGCCGCGCCCGAACAGGAGGGCCACTCCAACCAGGACAGCCAACCCGGTGAGGAGAAGCCTGCGTTGTACCCGCTCCCGGCGCATAGGAGAACTCTCCTCCCGCACGCCGTCACGAGAACGGATTCCGAAGACCCTGGATAGGGGGTATCCCGCAGAAGTGGTGGATAGGGGACGGATGGGAGCCAGCCTGCGGTGAAGCGCTTCCTGATGGCACCTGGGTGAACATCTGGAGCAGCCGCGGTTTTCCGGCTTCCTCCTCCCGCACCAGTTCACCCAGCCACTCCGGGCCCCGGAATGCGTGGCGTGCCGCACTCGGGCGTTCGCTCGCGGAGCTGCATCCCGAGCGGCTACACCAGGGATTGAACTTCGCCCTAGGCCCCGGGTACCAGCACGAGCTTGCCCACGGTGGAGCCGGATTCCAGGGCACGGTGCGCATCGGCCACGCGCTCGAGCGGGAAGTGTGTGATGGCAAGCGGGGTGATGCGGCCCTCGTCCACCCACGTGAGCAATCGTCCCATGGCCTCCGCGAGCACGTCCTTCCTCTCGAAGAGATAGGAGAGGTTGAAGGCGAGCACGCTCGCGTTGTCGCTGGTGAGTTGGAGCGGGTTGAAACGCGGCGTGCGCAGGAAGTCCGCGGCCAGCTTCACCCAGTTCGGCCGTCCCCCCTTGCGCGGCAGCATGGAGTGGAAGCCGTAGATGATGAGCTTGCCGGGCCGGGCGAGGTGGCGGTAGCTCTCGCGCAACGTGGAGACTCCGTTGGCGTCGAGCACCACGTCATAGCCCCGGGGGGCTGCCTGCTCGGCGGCGCGCCAGAGCACCTCTCGGCTCTTGTCGATGACGACATCCGCGCCGAGTGCTCGCGCGGCCTCCACCTTGTGGCTGGATCCCACCACGCCCACTGTGCGGCACCCGGCGATGCGCCCCAGTTGCAGCAGCGCACCGCCCACGCCCCCCGCGGCCGAGTGTACGAGCAACGTGCTCCCCGGGCGGGCGTGGGCCAGCTCGAAGAGCGCGTAGTACGCGGTGAGGAAGACGGTGGGGAACCCGGCGGCCTGGGCCATGTCGAAGCGCGCTGGCAGGGGGAACACCTGATGCCTGGGCACTGCCACGTGGGTGGAATATCCCCCGAAGCGCGTGACGCCGAACACCCGAGCCCCCGGAGCGAGATCCTTGACGGAGGCACCCACCGCGGACACGGTGCCAGCGAACTCGAAGCCCGGAGTGATGGGCCAGCCGACGTACTCCCTGGCCGAGGCGTATAGTCCCATGCGGATGACGCAGTCGGCGTAGTTGACGCCGATGGCCTCGGTGCTGACGACGACCTCATCGGTAGCGGGAGTGGGGTCGGGCTGCGTCTCGAGCTTCAGCCGGTCGTAACCGCCGGCGCGGGGGATGACCACCTTGCGCATGGCGCTGACATACTCCTCCTATTGGGTGTGTAGGAAGGCCAGCTCATCCGCATGGTGGACCGCTCGAGTCACCCAGGTCCTCGAGCGCCTCGGGCGAGGATGGCTCTTCCCCGGCCGGCTGCTCGACGGCCTCAGGCGTCGTTCGCCCTCACGGGGGTGTGCCAGGGGTGCTCCGGGTAGAACCGGGCCATCATCCGAGCCGTATACGCCGTGAGGTTGGCATGGCCCTCGGCCTTGCGGCGAAGGGCCGTGTCGAAGAACGGCGTCAGGATTCCCGCCAGGATGCCGAAGGCGATGGCGTCCGTCCCCGTGGGCCGCTCGCCGAAGAGGAAGGGCTTGTCTCCCAGCAGGGCCGAGAGGGCCGAGAGCGAACGCTCGCCCAGGGCGAGGATCTCCTCCGGGCCGTGGCGCGCCACACCGACGGCACGGAGGTTGGTCCCGACGTTCTCCAGCATCTTCTGGCGCAGGGACGCTCGCATGGCTTCCGGCGCACCGTCGAACCAGTGGGCCGGCCCCTTCTCGAAGTTCTCCGGAATCATGAACCGGAACCAGGCCGATACCCAGCCGAGCTGATTCTCGAGCATTCTCTCGATGGCCCAGGCCTGGGCTCGCTGGACCGGGTCCAGTCCCGCGTCGAGCTCCACGCCGTACTTCCGCTCGATATGGGCTCGGATGAAGGTCGAGTCGGCCACGCGCTCTCCCGCGTCGTCGATATAGGGCAGTTGTCCCTTGGGGGAAGTGTCCGGCATGGCCGGGACCTTCTGGTAGGGCAGTTCCGCCATGCGCAGGTGGATTTCGGTCTTGGTGACGTAGGGGCTGGCTTCCGGGAGGCCAAACTGGGGACCGGCGCCATAGAGGGTCATCATGAGGGTGTGTCTCCTTCGCGGCCGTCATGGCCGATGCCCTTCTTGCTACCGCCACCCTGCTGCCAGCATGCTGTCAGCATCGTTCCACGATGGTGGATTCATGAGACGCGCCGAACGCCTCTTCCAAATCATCCAGATTCTGCGACGGGCCAGAGGGCCGGTCACCGCGGACGCCATCGCCGCCGAGTTGGAGACGTCCAAGCGGAGCGTCTACCGGGACATCGCGGCGCTGATGGACCAGCGGACGCCGATTCGTGGCGAGGCGGGCGTGGGCTATGTGCTGGAGGCGGGCTTCGACATGCCTCCGCTGATGCTGACGGCGGACGAAATCGAGGCGGCGGTGCTGGGGGCCCAGTGGGTGGCCGGGCGTGCCGACCCGGCCCTGGCCCGGGCCGCGAGGGATTTGATCGCGAAGATTCGGGCCGCAGTGCCCGGACATCTGCAGCCCATCGTACTCGAGCCGGCCTCGGGAACGCCGCCCGCGTGGAACGCAGCGCCCGACGGGTTGGACATTGCCCAGGTCCGAGCGGCGATCCATGGAGGCCGGAAGATTGTGCTCGGCTATCGCGACGAGAAGGGGCGGCTGAGCCGCCGCACCGTCTGGCCCGTCATCGTCGGCTACATGGACACGGTGCGCATGCTGGTAGCCTGGTGCGAGCTACGGGGAGATTTTCGCAATTTCCGCACGGACCGGGTGGTGGAAGCGGAGTTCCTGGGCGAGCGTTATCCCGATCGCCCTACCTCGCTGCGCGCTCGGTGGCGCCGCACGCTGGAGTCCAACGAGCCACGGAAGCCTGGAGCGGGTTCCTCCAGGTGACATCGAGCCTGTATGAAGTGTCTGACACCC